>DATGFU010000110.1:0-15653 GCA_035308865.1 Allostellaceae bacterium
GGAGCGCGGCTGCCACCATCTCGCGGCGCTCTATGACGACGAGCTGACCGACTACTTCCACCACACGCTGTTCCCCAACGTGACGCTGACCGGCACGCCCGACGGGGTCCACTTCTTCCGCACCGAGCCGGTGGCCGGCGATCCCGATTCCTGCACCTTCGACTACTGGTACCTGGTCCCGAAGATCGAAGGCCGGTCGGAGGTGCCGACGGTCTACGGCATGCGCCCCTATGCCGAGGCGGAGCACGAGGAGACCGAGTACGGGACCGCCCGATACGGCCATCACCTGGGCGATTTCATCGACCAGGATCTGAGCGTCGCTGTGGCGCAGCAGCAGGGCTTCCGCTCGCGCGGCTATGCGGATTCCTATCTGAGCGGCCAGGAAAGCCGGGTCCGGCGCTTCCACGAGGTGCTGAACGATTACCTCGAAGGCCGCCGGTAATGGCGGCTCCGGCCTTCCCACCGATCAAGCTCTTCGGCCTGCTGGACCGGCGGCGCGGCACGGACTTGGCCGCCTTCAGCCAGCACTGGCGGACGGTGCATCGCGAGGAGGCGCTCAAGCTCGTAGCGCCAGGCTATATGCGCGCCTACGTTCAGAACCACCAGATCGAGCACCCGGCGATCGGGCCCAGGGCGGCGACCGGCGGCGCGCCCGAGGTCTGGCTCGATTCGGTCGATGCTGTGGCAGGGCTCGCCACTTGTCCCGAATACCTGGAAGGCGCCCATATCGACGAGCCCAATTTCATGGAGGGGCCGTCCCGCGGGATCGTCACCCGAGAGACCGTCATCATCGACGGCCCCGGCCGCATCGCCGCCTCGGGCCTGGCCAAGCTCATGGTCTTCGTGAAGCGGGCCGCCGGCGTGTCGCCCGAATCCTTCGCGGCGTGGACGCGGATCGGCCGGCCGCTGCTCGTCCCTGGCATGCCGCTCCGACTCAGCCGCGACATCGCGCTCGATCCGACCCAGGGCTGGGGCGGCGAGCAGACCTACGACGGCGTCGAATCGTCCTGGTGGCCCGATGTCGATGCAGCTGTCGCCGCCTGGAGCCGCGGGTCATCGGCGGACCCGCAAGGCCTCATCGACGAAGCCTCGGTCACGGTGATGCTCGTTCGCGAGGAGCCGGTTCTCTGGCCTGGCGGTGCGGCGTGACCGGGCTCGACGCCGAGCTGCGGGCGCTCGTCGACCGGCAGCGGATCTACGAGGTTCTGACGCGGTACTGCCGTGGCGTCGACCGCGGCGATGTCGAACTCATCCGCTCCGTCTATCACCCGGACGCGCAGGACGATCACGGCATGTTCAAGGGGCTCGGCGTCGATTTCGCGCCGTGGATCGTCGAGTATCTGAGAGGCTGGAAGCAGTGCCAGCACTTCATCGGCAATTTCACCTGCGATCTCGATAGCGACGTCGCCCATACCGAAACCTATTGCCTATCGATCGGCGATGACGGCCAGGGGCACAACCCGGCCGTCTATAACCGCTACATCGACCGGTTCGAACGGCGGAACGGGGAGTGGCGGATCGCCGACCGGGTGGTCGTCCTCGACGTGACCCGCGTGGAGTCGTCGACACCGCCCTTCGACGATGTGCCGGGCTGGAACTTCACCTGGGGTCGGCGGGATCGTGGGGATCTGTCCTATCGTCGCTGACGCCGTCGCGATTCTACCGGCGCGTGCGTGCTTTCAAGGTCAAACATTCGCGGGTGATCGCGCCGGGCGCGTCCGCTTCCGGGCAGTCGGGCCGAGCCGTTGCAAGGCCGCCACGGTCAAAATATGACTCTCGAATCATAAATCATAAATCGGTTGACAGCCCCCGATCGGCCCCCTTAGATGAGATTGTGATTCAGCAGTCATTATTGACTGGCGAATTGCGTATGGGCGGGCTGCCGTTCGCGGTGGCGTCGCCTGGAACAGAGGCTGCGGCGCGGGATCGCGCTGAGGCATTGGAGGGGGGATCGACGTGGTATCGGCCGTAGAGTGGGGCGCGTTGGGCCGTCCTTCGGGTTCCTTGAGGATCCCGGGGTGGCCCTCCGTGCGGTCCTCGCTGTTGCGCCCGCGCCCGCCGACCACGCGCTCGGCGCGGCGCGACCTCGCCCCCCGCATCACCGATCAGCGCAGCGTTTCCGGATAAGCCGGCCGGTGCCTTCGGCCGGGCGCGGGAGGCCCGGGCGCAAGGCTGCAACCAGAAATTCGATTGGAGGATCACATGACGGCGCCGCAGTCCCTGCAGGGAAGGCTACTCATCGCGGGCACCTATGCCGCAGGATTCCTGCTTGCCGCTTCGTCCTATGGGCAGACGACCCAGGGCACGTCCAACCCACCGCCGCCTCCGCCGAAGGAAGTGGCGGCCGCTCAGCTCGAAGAGGTCGTGGTCACCGCGCAGAAGAAGGCGGAAAACCTGCAGCAGGTGCCGGTTGCGGTCACCGCGGTCTCGGCCGACCAGGTCGAGGCGACGCACGTGCCGAACCTTGAGGGGCTACAGGGCCTCGTGCCCAACGTGCAGATCGGCAATTTCTCGAACACGCCGCAATCTGCGGTGATCAATATCCGCGGCATGGGCGTGATCGATCCCGATCCCTATGCCGGCACGACAGTGACGGTCGTCGAAGACGGCGTGCCACAGTTCTTCAACCAGGAATCGCTGCTGAACCTTTTCGACGTGCAGCGGATCGACGTATTGAAGGGACCGCAGGGCACACTCTTCGGCGCCAACTCGACCGGCGGCGTGGTCGACGTGGAGACCAAGCAGCCGACGGGCATCTATGGCGGCACCGTGCAGGCGACGGTCGGCAATTTTGCTCAGGTCGATGCGGCCGCGGCGATCGACTTCCCGATCATTCCGGATCTGCTCGCCGGCAAGATCGTGGTGATGCATGACGGCCAGGACGGCTACGTCAAGAACATCGTCAACGGGCTGCCGATGGGCAATATCGACGAGGATGCCATCCGTGGCTACCTGAAGTGGACGCCGACCGCCGATTTCGATGCCACGCTGAAGGTCGAGTACGACCGCCACCGCGACGGCTCGCCGATCGTGGTCGCCGGCGACATCCCTGGCGAAGCGGAGTACGTGCCGCCGGGCACCGTCGTGAACGGCAGCGGCCCGATGTACGTGTCGCCTTGCTTGCCCGCAGGACAGCCGTGCCACGCGCCGGACAATTACGAATCGGCCAGTACGGTTCCCGACGTCTCCAACCTCGATGCCTACGCCGGCACGCTGACCATGAACTGGAACGGCGATTACGGGCAATTCACCGCGATCACCGGCTACAAGAACTTCGAGCTGCGCGAGCTGACCGACCAGGACGGCACGCCGGTCAATCTCGACGCGACGGACCGTCTCACACGGGCCTGGCAGTTCTCGCAGGAAATTCGCGATACCATCCATCCGCTCGACAATGTCGAGCTGCTGCTGGGCGGCTTCGCCATGGTCGACCACTACGACCTGATCCAGAAATATGAAATCCAGTTCGCCCTGCCCGGCCTGTCGCAGAACACGCTGCAGGACCAGAACAACTGGTCGGGCTCGCTGTTCGCCCAGGGCTACTGGCACATCACCCCGGCAGTGACGATGCTCGCCGGCCTGCGCGGGTCCTATGAGTGGACCGACATGCGGGTGAGCATTCTCAACTTCCTCAGCCCGACCGGCATCGCGCAGTTCAACGGCGCGCCGCTGCTCGGCGGCTTCACCGTCGAGGACAGCCATTCCTGGGACAATCTCGCCGGCAAGTTCGGCCTCAACTGGCAGGTCGACGACGATCTCTTCACCTACGCCTACTACGCGCACGGCTTCAAATCGGGCGGCTTCGTCGGCCGCATCGTGATCCCGAGCGATATCGGGCCGTACGCGCCTGAATATGTCGACACGGTCGAGGTCGGCCTCAAGTCCGACTGGTTCCAGAAGCGGCTTCGCGTGAACGTGGCCGCTTTCAATTCCTGGTACCAGGACATGCAGCTGGCGGAGATCTACTTCACCAAGGACCAGTTCGGTCACACGGTCAACGGCAACACGATCCTCAACGCCGCCCAGGCCGACATTCCCGGCGCCGAGCTCGAGCTCGAGGCGAAGCCGACCTCGGACCTCACGCTCAACGGCTCGGTCGGCTATCTGCACGCCCGCTATACGAACTTCCTCTTGAACACGCCGGTCACCACCATCAATCCGGCGGGCAAGGTCGACCTGTCGAACTACGCGCTGCAGAACGCGCCGGACTGGACGGCGAATGCCGGCTTCACCTATCTGCTGCCGTTCGGCCCGCCGGGCGACACGCTCTTCGGCATGCAATACCGCTTCACCGGCTACAAGTACTTCACCGCGCTGCAGGATACCGCGCGCTCGCGGATCCAGCCGACGCATTATCTCGACGCGACGGTCGACTGGACGGCGCCGGACGGCAACTGGTCGGTGCAGCTCTGGGCGCGCAACCTCACCGACAACCACTACATCGCCAGCGTCTATGACGCGCCCGGCACGCTCGGCCTGACGAACTACGCACCGCCGCGCATGTATGGCGTCACCGCCAAGTTCACCTTCGGCGGCGAGCCGACCCCGGCATCCGAGGCGCCGCCGGCACCGATGCCGGCGCCCGCTCCGGCACCCGCGCCGGCTCCGGCGGTCGAGGCGAAGCGCTCCTTCCAGGTGTTCTTCGATTTCGACAAGTCGAACATCACCCAGGCCGCCGCTAGCGTGATCCAGGCCGCCGCCGATGCGGTGAAGGCGGGGAACGTCGTGCAGATCACGGTCACCGGCCATACCGACACGGTGGGCACGGCGGCCTACAACCAGGGTCTCTCCGAGCGGCGTGCCGCCTCGGTCAAGGCGCAGCTGGTGACCGATGGTGTCGCCGCCGGCGAGATCGCGACGGTCGGCGTCGGCAAGAATGGACTGCTCGTTCCGACCGCCGACGGCGTCCGCGAGCCGCAGAACCGCCGCGCCGAAATCGTGCTGCAGTAGAGTTCTTTCCCCCAACTGAAGCCGGGCTCATGCCCGGCTTCTTTTTTCTCGGATGACATGCCGCGGCATCTGATGCTTGGCTGTCGCCAGCGGAACGATCCGAGGACGGAGTCTGCCACATGATGGCCGGGCGCAGATCAAAGCCGTGAGCGGCGTCGGAATCGAGAAGGCCGCCGAGATCGCGCGGCGGGTGGAAGCCTTCGTACGCGAGGTCGTCATCCCCTACGAGCGGGATCCGCGGCGCAGCCCGCACGGACCCTCCGACGACCTCATTCAGGAGCTGCGCGGCAAGGCCAGGGAAGCGGGCGTGCTGACCCCTCACATCCTGCCGGACGGGAGCCACCTGACCCAGCGCGAGACCGCGATCGTGCTGAGGCCGTCCGGCCTCTCGCCGCTCGGGCCGCCGGCGGTGAACACGGCGGCGCCGGACGAAGGCAACATGTACCTGCTCGGCAAGGTCGCGACGCCGGAGCAGAAGCAACGCTTCCTCGAGCCCCTCGTCCAAGGCCGCGCGCGCTCCGCCTTCTTCATGACCGAGCCCGCGCTCGAGGACGGCGCCGGCTCCGACCCGTCGATGATGAAGACCACCGCCCGGCCGGACGGCAACCACTGGGTGATCGACGGGCGCAAGGCGTTCATCACCGGCGCGGACGGCGCCAAGGTCGGCATCATCATGGCGAAGTCGGATGACGGCGCCTGCATGTTCCTGGTCGACCTGCCACATCCGGCGGTCCGCATCGAGCGCGTGCTGGACACCATCGATAGCGCCAGCGCCGGCGGCCACTCGATCGTCCGCATCGACAACCTGCGCCTGCCGTCGGACCAGATGCTCGGGCACAGCGGCGAGGGCTTCAAGCTGGCCCAGATCCGCCTGTCGCCGGCGCGGCTGTCGCATTGCATGCGCTGGACCGGCGCGGCGACGCGGGCCAACGAGATCGCGACGGAATATGCCTGCCGCCGCCAGGCCTTCGGCAAGCTGCTCATCGATCACGAGGGCGTGGGCTTCCAGCTCGCCGACAACCTCATCGATCTCAAGCAGGCCGAGCTGATGACCGACTGGTGCGCCGGCGTGCTCGACACCGGTTCGCTCGGCACGGCTGAGAGTTCCATGGCCAAGGTTGCGGTCTCCGATGCGCTCTTCCGCGTCGCCGATCGCTGCATCCAGGTGATGGGCGGCAC
This sequence comes from Allostellaceae bacterium, assembly GCA_035308865.1. Lineage (GTDB taxonomy): Bacteria > Pseudomonadota > Alphaproteobacteria > ATCC43930 > CGMCC-115725 > DATGFU01. The sequence continues at coordinate 6,130 of DATGFU010000110.1, forward strand.
CGGCGTCACCCAGGACACGATCGTCGAGCAGGTGTTCCGCGAGATCCGCGCCTTCCGGATCTATGATGGCCCGACCGAGGTGCACAAATGGTCGCTTGCCAAGAAGATCAAGCGGGATCACGCCAAAGGCGGGACGTGACTGCCGCGCGGGACGCCAATCTCGGCACGATGGCGGTGCGCGAGGCGCTCCGCTTCGACGAGGCGCGGCTCGCGGCATGGATGGCGGAGAATATCGCGGAGTACGAGGGGCCGCTCGCCGTCGAGCAGTTCAAGGGCGGCCAGTCCAACCCGACCTACAAGCTTGTCACGCCGAAGCGGGCCTACGTCCTGCGGCGCAAGCCGCCGGGCCCGCTGCTCAAGGGCGCGCATGCCGTCGACCGTGAGGCCAGGGTGCTGCAGGCGCTCGGCACGGTCGGATTTCCGGTGGCGCATGTCCACGGGCTGTGCACCGACGATGCCGTCATCGGCACGTGGTTCTACGTCATGGAGATGGTCGAAGGGCGCATCTTCTGGGACGCCACGCTGCCCGAGATCCCCGGAGAGGAGCGTCCCGCCTATTTCGAGGCGCTGGCCGGCACGCTGGCGCAGCTCCACGGCATCGACTACGCCGCCATCGGCCTCGCCGATTTCGGCCGGCCGGGGAACTACTTCGAGCGGCAGATCGGCCGCTGGTCGAAGCAGTACCTGGAGGATGTCGAGGCCGGTCGCGACCAAAACATGGACCGGCTCATCGAATGGCTGCCGGCCAATATCCCGCCAGGCGACGAGGCCAGCATCGTCCATGGCGATTTCAGGTTCGACAACGCGATCTTCCACCCGACCGAGCCACGCGTCGTGGCCGTGCTCGACTGGGAGCTTGCGACGCTCGGCCATCCGCTGGCCGATTTCGCCTACACCGCGATGATCTACCGGGTGCCGCCCAGCATCGTGGGAGGGCTGGGCGGCGCCGATCTGGCCGCGCTGAACATACCGAGCGAGGCGGAGTTTATCGCCGCCTATTGCCGGCGGACCGGGCGCGACGGGATCGCGGCCTATGGCTTCTACGTCGCCTTCAACCTGTTCCGCCTCGCCGCGATCTTCCACGGCATCAAGGGGCGCTTGATCCGCGGCACGGCTGCTTCTGAGCAGGCACAGGAGCGCGTGGCGGCCTTGCCGGCGCTCACGGAGATTGCTTGGCACGAGGCGTGTCGGGCCGCCGGAAATTGACTTGCGATTCATGAATCATATTCGCGATTGACACACGCCGCCCAGCCGGTTAGATGGGCCGCAATCCGGTTGTCCGGGAATTGGAGGCGATGCCCAGGCCTCTCGCACTGCACCAGATCACCGCAATGGAAGCCTCGCCGGAGGAGCTCGTCTCGATTGCAGCTGCCGTCGGCTGCGACCGGGTCTGCATCTTCGTGTATTCGCCGGCCGCGGGCATCTCGTTCCCGGTGGTGACGCGCGCGACCAAGGCGGCCTTCCTCGGCCGGCTGCGCGGCGAGGGCGTCGGCGTCGCCAATCTCGAATATTTTCCGATCACCGCGGAGACGGATCTCGACGCCTACCGCGCGCCGCTGGAGCTCGGCGCCGAGCTGGGCGCATGCCTAGCCGTCACGCATGTGCACGATGCCGAGGAAGACCGGGCCGCCGACACGCTCGGCCGGTTCGCCGACCTCGCGGCCGAGTGCGGGCTCGCCATCGGGCTCGAGTTCATGGGCCTGTCGCCCGGCTGCAATTCGCTCGCCCGGGCGGTGCGCCTCATCGACCGCATCGACCGGCCGAATGCCGGCATTGCCGTCGATGCGCTGCACCTGGTGCGGACCGGCGGCACGCCGGCGGAGGTGGCGGCGCTGGCGCCCGCCTATTTCGCTTATTCGCAGATCTGCGACGGGCATGGCCTCGCGCCGTCGAGCGACTACCTGCCGGAGGCGCTCGATCGCGTGATGCCGGGCGAAGGCGACTTCCCGCTGCTGGCGCTGATCGAGGCCCTGCCCGAGGCAACCGCCCTCGACGTCGAGGTGCCCTCGGTGCGGCTGGCGGCGGATGGGGTGCCTGCGCTGGAACGGGCGCGTCGGGCAGTTGTCGCGGCACGGCGTCTGATCGAATCTGCGCGGCTCACGCGCTGAGTTCCGGGAGGAGACGGAGATGGGAGATGCGCCGGTTCATCCTTCGACCCTGAGCGGTCGGAACCCGGGGCTGCTGCGCGGCGACCGGATCACCGGGGATCGCTACTACTCCAGAGAGTTCGCGCAGCGCGAATGGGACCACATGTGGACGAAGATCTGGCATGTGGCCGGCCGGGTGAAGCAGCTGGAGGAGCCGGGCGACTACCTCGTCCACGACTTCATGAACGAGTCGGTGATCGTGGTGAAGCAGGACGACGGCTCGCTGCGCGCCTTCCACAATGTCTGCCGCCATCGCGGTCAGCGTCTGGTGTGGGACAGTTCCTGGGCCCAGAACTTCACCTGCCCCTATCACGGCTGGGTATGGGGCCGCGATGGCGTGCTCAAGGACCTGCCCGATCCGGACGATTTCCCGCAGGGCAATCCCTGCGGCAAGCGGGCGCTGAAGGAGCTGCGCTGCGACACCTGGGGCGGCTTCGTGTGGTACTGCATGAGCGACACCGCGCCGGGGCTGATGGAGTTCCTCGATCCCATCCCGGAGGTCTACAAGAACTACCCGATGGAGAGCCTCGTCCGGGTCGCCTGGATGAAGATCGACCTCGAGACCAACTGGAAGTTCGCGACCGACAATTTCAGCGAGTCCTACCACACGCGCACCGCGCATCCGCAGGTGCCGCCCTGGATCGACCAGGACGTGTGGACGGCGCGCCACGAGATGTGGCCGAACGGCCATGGCCGCACGGTGCAGCCGATGCGGCCGTCGCTGCGCGACCGGCTGCCGCCGGGCGAGCCGCACCCGTTCGACGCGCTGCTGAGCTACTGGGGGGTCGATCCGGACGCCTATCCGGACTTCGAGACCAAGACGATGCAGGGCTGGCTCGACCTCAAGGCGGCGAAGCGGCGGTTGTGGAAGGAGCGCGGCTATCTCCACTACGAGCACATGAACGACGAGGAGCTGACCGACAGCCCGCACACCGTGCTCTTCCCCAACGTCACCATCTCGTTCCTGCCGGACCACCTCATCTTCTTCCGCACCGAGCCGCATCCGGAGGACCCGAACAAATGCACCTTCGACCTCTGGTGCTTCGTCTACCCGGTCGCAGGCCAGACCGAGGTCGAGTCGATCATGTGCGGGCCGAAGCCAATGCAGGAGGCGGAGTTCGAGCACCGCGTCTTCGACCGCGGCAACGGCATCCCGGAGATGGCGGGCCAGATCGTCTACCAGGACATGAGCCTCGCCGAAGGCCAGCAGCGCGGAATGAAATCCCGCGGCTACGACGACGCCTACCTTGCCGGCGCCGAAACCCGCGTCCGCTTTTTCCACGAGGTCCTCAACGATTACCTCGAAGGACGAAAGTAGCGCGGCACGGCCGCTCGGGCATGGGTTCTTTGACCGTGCCATGCATGATCGTCATTGCGAGCCGCAGGCGAAGCAATCCAGGGGTTCGAGGCCGTGGCCCTGGATTGCTTCGCTCCGCTCGCAATGACGACCTCCATTTGTGGCTATTGCAACGGAAGCCCGCCTAGCGGCCGGTCGTCAGGACCAGCTTCCCGGTGGAGCGGCGTGAGGAGAGCGCGGCGAAGGCCTCGGTCACCTGCTCCAGCGAGAAGGTCGCGGAAACATGCGGCGTGAGCCGGCCGTCGGCGACCCAGGCGAGCGCCGCCTCGAGCGATTCCCGCAGCCGGGCCGGGTCGCGCGTGCGGTAGGAGCCCCAGAAGAATCCGATCACGTCGCAGTTCTTGACGAGTGCGACGTTGGACGGGATCTGCTGCACGACGCCGCCAGCAAATCCGACGATGACGATGCGGCCCTCCCAGGCGATGGTGCGCAGGCATGCCTCGAACATCGGTCCGCCGACCGGGTCGAACGCGACATCGACGCCGCCGCGGCCGGTGATCGCCCGGATCCGGTCCACCAGATCGGGCGCGCCGGACAGGAGCGCATGATCGGCGCCGTGCTGCCGCGCGATCGCCAGCTTCTCCTCGGTGCTGGCCGTGCCGATCACCTTTGCGCCGAGAAGCCTGCCGATCTCGACCGCGGCCAGCCCGACGCCGCCCGCCGCGGCGTTGACCAGCAAGGTCTCGCCGGGCTTGAGCCGCGCCCGCCAGGTGAGGCCGCCATGGGCGGTGCCGTAGACGATGGGAAACCCGGCCGCCGCGTCGAAGCTCATCGTCTCGGGAATGCGATAGGCCAGCGCCGCGTCGACCACCGCTTCGTCGGCATATCCGCCCAGGTGCGCCACCGCCATGACGCGATCGCCCGGCGTGAAGCCGGAGACATCGGAACCCAGCTCGACCACCGTTCCCGCGAGCTCCATGCCCGGGGTGAAGGGCGGGGCCGGTTTCTCCTGATACTTGCCTTGCACCAGCAGCAGATCGGCGAAATTGATGCCGGCGGCATGCACGGCGACGCGGATCTGGCCAGGGCCGAGCGGCGGCGACGGCAGTTCGGCGACGGCGAGCACCGGCGCCTCGCCGGGTTGGGTGCACTGGACGGCGCGCATGGCCCGACTCCCTTTGCGGCGTCTCCGCCTCAGCGGCTCAGTATGGTGACCGCGGAGACGCCGGGTGCGCCGTACACATGGGTGTAGCCGGTCTTCGGGGCGTTCGGCACCTGCCGGTCGCCGCCGGCGCCGCGAAGCTGGACGATCGTCTCGTAGACCTGCCGCAACCCGCTGGCGCCGATCGGCTCGCCATTGGCGAGGCAGCCGCCGTCGGTATTGACCGGCAGCTTGCCGCCGATGCGGGTGACCCCGTCGCGCAGCATCGCCTCCTGCTCGCCGTCGCGGCAGAAACCGTTCTCCGCCATGTGCATGATCTCGGCGCCGCTTTCGGTGTCCTGCAGCTGCGCCACGCCGACATCTTCCGGACCGATGCCCGCCATCTCGAAGGCGGCGCGCGCCGCCTTGGGCGTGGCACCCTCGCCGTCGACCACCGAGATCGACGGGCTGAACACCTCGAACGAGCCCTCGCCGCGCGTCCGCATCGTCGCCGCCTTGAGGTAGATCGGCTTGGAGGTGAAGCGGCGCGCGATTGCGGCGCTGCAGATCACCAGCGCTACGCCGCCCTCGCCGGGCGAGCAGAACATGTATTGCCGCAACGGGTCGCTGATCATCGTCGAGGCGGCGATCTCGTCGTAGCCGAGGGCCTTCCGCCGCCAGGCATGCGGGGTCAGCGAGCCGTTGGCGAACGCCTTCTCGGCCACCCGGATCAGAGCGTCCTCGGTGATGCCGTGGAGCGCCATGTAGCGCTGGATCTTCATGGCGAAGAACTGCGTCGTCAGCGCGAGGCCGATCTCGCCGTACCAGGGCTGCAGGCCCCAATCGTCGGTATTGATGCGGAAGGAGCCCGGCTCGTGCTTGTCGAAGCCGACGACGAGGCCGAGATCGTACTGGCCCGACTTGATGGCGAAATAGGCGGAGAGCAGCGAGCTGCCGCCGGTGGCGCAGCCGTTCTTGACGTTGATGAACTGCAGCCCGGTCAGGCCCAGCAGGTTCACCAGGTTGTCGGCATTGCCGGAATCGTTGCTGCCGCCGAAGGCGAACTGCATGTCGCTCCAGGTGCAGCCCGCATCCGCCAGGGCCAGTCGCGCCGCGTGCGCGCCCTGCTCCAGCCCGGAGACCCCCGGCGTCCGCCCGAACGGATGGATGCCGATCCCGACGATCGCGACGTCCGACATCACTGTCCTCCCGCTACGGGCCTGAAGGCGAATCCCAGCACGTCGCGGCCGGCGTCGTCCGCGAACATGGGAACGATGGTCAGCTCCAGCGCCATGCCGATCTGCAGCGCGTCGGGCGCGCAGCCGACCAGCCGCGATTCCACCCGCACCTGACCCGGAAGCTCGACATAGCCGAGAGCGTAGGGCTGGAAGCTTTCCTTGGTCTCGCGGCCGCGATAGGGCGGCTGCTTCGGCAGGAAGCGCTGGACCGTCCAGCTCCACAGCGTTCCCGTGCGGGCGAGATCGACCGGCTCCTCGTCGGCGCTGCCGGTGAACGGGAAGCGGATCTCGCCGGTGCGCTTGCTGCGGCCGCCGATCAGCACGGGCCCGTCCGGGTCGAACCTGAAGAGATTATCGGCGACAGGCACGCCGCCTTCCGTCGCTGCCATGGCAATCACCTCGCCGCATCCGGCCGTGCCGGCCCAATAATTGACTTATGAGTCACAAGTCACTATAGACGGCGCTGCGTTCCAGCGTCAACTGCATCAGGCGGCTCCTCCGGCCGGCGCAAGGGGATCGGCCAGAAGGATGACCATGCTCCTCACCGAAGTCGACCTGTTTCAGAATGCCTGGGTCGTCGCCGATCTCGACCAGGCGATGGCGCAGTGGACGAAAAAGGTCGGGGTCGGCCCGTTCTTCGTCGCCGGGCATATCAAGGTCGAGGACTACCACTATCGCGGCCGGCCGTCGGCCATCGATTTCTCGGTCGCGATCGCGCAGGCGGGTTCGATGCAGGTCGAGCTCATCGCCCAGCACGACGACGTGCCGTCGCTCTACCACGACCTCTATCCCGCGGGGACGAGTGGCTTCCATCACGTCTGCCACTTCGCGGACGACTACGACCGGCAGATCGCGGCCTATGTCGCCGGCGGCGCACCGGTCGCAGCGCAAGGCCGCTTCGGCGACATGCGCTTCGCCTATGTCGATACGAGCCCGGCGCTGGGCTTCATGATCGAGATCCTGGAAGAGTCGGCGGCGATGCGCGATCATTTCCGCATGATCGCCGATGCGGCGAAAGGATGGGACGGAAGCGCGCCGGTGCGGCCCGCCTGGTGATCGCCAGGGGGCCGGCTGCCATGTTAGTCATGCAGTGGCCCCGCGATTGACAAGCCGGGGGACGCGCACCTAGAACTGACTTCTGGATCAGCGTTCATTTTATCAGCCGGGAGGCGGGTCCCTTACCCGCCCGAGCGAGCTCGACGCAGGACGGAGGAAGCCAATGCCGGACGACCCAACCCAGGCTGCCCCCGGGACGGCACGCTGCCCCGGCACGAATTGGGAAGACATCCTCAACACCGACACGCGGGAGGTGCCCGCCTTCCTGAGGGACGAGACGTACGAGTACATGGGCTCGGCGCCGCTGGCGACGGCGCGCTACACCAGCCACGAGTTCTTCCAGCGCGAGAACCAGAAGATGTGGCCGCGCGTCTGGCAGTTCGCCGCGCGCGACGAGGACATGCCGTTTCCCGGCGACTTCGTCGTCTACGAGAATGTCGGCCGCTCCTACCTGGTGGTCCGCCAGGAAGATGGCTCGGTCAAGGCCTTCCACAATGTCTGCCTGCATCGCGGCCGCAAGCTGCGGCTCGAGGATGGTTCGGCCAGCGAGCTCAAGTGCCCGTTCCACGGGTTCGCCTGGAACACCGATGGCAGCTTCAAGTCGATGCCCTGCGCCTGGGACTTCCCGCATCTGAAGCCGGAGACAATGCACCTGCCGGAAGCGGCGGTGGCGACCTGGGCCGGCTACATCTTCGTCCGCGAGGTCCATGAGGGGCCGACGATCGAGGAGTACCTCGCGCCGCTGCCCGAATTCTTCAAGCGCTGGCGCCACGAGGAGTGCCGGACCGCGATCTGGGTGGGCAAGGTCGTGCCGGCCAACTGGAAGGCGACCGCCGAGGCCTTCATGGAGGCCTGGCACACGATCGAGACACATCCCCAGATCATGCCGTTCACCGGCGACGCCAACACGAGCTACAACGTCTGGGGCGACAACATCAACGCGGCGCTGACGCCGTTCGCCGTGCTGTCGCCGCATCTCGATCCGGCGGGCAAGGCCCAGCAGTGGATCGTCGACGAGTTCCTCAAATATAACGGCCGCGCCGGCGGCCCTGACGTCTCGGTGACCGTGCCGTCGGGCGAGACGGCGCGACGGGCGATGGCGTCGGCGAACCGCCAGCGCTACGCCGAAAGCTCCGGCCGCAGCCACGACCACGTGACCGACTCCGAGCTGCTCGACGCCTTCGTCTACAACGTGTTCCCGAACTTCTCCCCCTGGGGCGGCTTCATGCCGAATATCGTCTATCGCTGGCGGCCATGGCCGGATCAGGACAAGACACTGATGGAGGTGCGCATCCTGGTGCGCACCACGCCCGACGCGCCGAAGGCACATGGCGTCGAGATGAAGTTCCTGGGCGAGAACGAGCCCTGGGCCGCGGCGCCGGAACTCGGCGTGCTCGGCGACGTGTTCGATCAGGACATGGCGAATCTCCCCTATGTCCAGGACGGGATGAAGGTCTCGAAGAACGGCCTCATCAATCTCGGCAACTACCAGGAAATCCGCATCCGCCAATTCCACCGCACGCTGGACAAGTATCTCGCCGGCTGACCAGGCCGGCATTCGATCGGGGGAGGACATGGACCGCGCCGACATCCTGCAGGAGCTGCGGGATCGACAGGAGATCACTGACCTCATCCACCTCTATTGCCGTGCCGTCGACCGTTGCGACGAGGCGCTGCTGCGGTCGGTCTTTCACCCGGACTCGACCCACGAGCATGGGCCTTTCAAGGGCAGCTCGTCGGATTTCTGCGGCTTCGCGATCGCGGCCGTGACGCCGCTTGTCTCGACCCAGCACGTCATCGGCAATGTCGTGATCAAGCTCGACGGCGATGTAGCGCAGTCCGAGGCTTATTTCATCGCCTATCACCGGCTGCCCAAGGGGCGGGAGCTCGAGGGCCTGTTCCGCACCCACGACGTCGAGCGCGACGAGGAGGTGATCGTCGGCGGCCGCTACCTCGATCGGCACGAGCGCCGGGAGGGCGTCTGGAAGATCGCCCATCGGCTCGGGACGCTCGACTGGCAGACCTGGCACACCGCCGATGACCGCGATTTCTCGGATTTCCTGGGTGGGAAGGTCAGCCGGCGCGACCGTGACGATCCGGTCTATCGCGGCGTGCCATGACGGTTGTGGCGCTGCGCGCACTCTGCCTCGGCGCCTCTCTGCTGTCGGCCGTAGCCATGGCCGATGCGCCCTCCCCGCCGTCGTCCGGCGTCCATTTCGACGCGGCCCAGGCGGCGGCCGGGCGCACGGTCTTCGAGCAGAACTGCGCCGCCTGCCACGGCGCGGATCTCTCCGGCGGCGACGGACCGCCGCTGGCCGGTGCGGCCTTCCAGCGCCACTGGGCCAATGGCCGCCACAAGGTGGACGACCTCCACTTCATGGTATCCGAGATGATGCCGCTGCAGGCGCCGCACAGCCTGACGGACGAGCAGTACACGGATCTGGTCGCCTTCATCCTGTCGCGGAACGGGCTGGCCGCGAGCGACAAGCCGCTCGATGCCGCCGGGCTCCAGGCGGTGTTCACCATCCCCGGCTCGGCCGCGGCCGCCGGCCCGCCGCTGGCGCCCGTGCTGGCGCCGCCGGCCCATCCGCTGAAGGCCACCACCGACCGGCCGACCGACGACGATCTGCTCGCCGCCGGCGACG
>DATGFU010000111.1:0-2775 GCA_035308865.1 Allostellaceae bacterium
CGGCCGCCCCCAGGAGCCACGCACATGAACCCCACCGCCGAGCATCGCAAGATCGGTCCGGTGCTCGCGACCTTCATGGTGACGGGGGCCATGATCGGGTCGGGCGTGTTCATGCTGCCGGCGAGCCTGGCGGCGATCGGCTCGGTGACCGCGCTCGGCTGGATCGCGACCACGCTCGGCGCGCTGGTGCTGGCCGCGGTGTTCGCCCGCCTCGCGGTGCTTCGGCCGCACCGGGTCGGGCTCTTCTCCAATGTTTTGGACGCGTTCGGACCGGGCACCGCCTTCGTTGCCGCCACCGCCTACTGGATGTCATCCTGGGTGGGGAATGCGGCGATCGCGGTCGCCGTGACCGGCTATCTCGGGTTCTTCATGCCGGCGCTGGCGGCGCCGCCGGTCGGCAACCTGGTCGCCATCGGCCTCGTCTGGCTGTTTCTCGCCGCGACGTTGGTGGGGCCGCGCTTCGTCGCAAGCTTCGCCGGCGGCACGCTGCTGATCGGCGTGATCCCGGTCCTGCTCGTCGCGGTCGGCGGCTGGCTGCTGTTCGACCCTAAGATCTTCGCCGCTTCGTGGAACGTGTCGGGCCAGGGAACGTTACCGGCCGTCGCCGGCTCGATGGTCTCGATCTTCTGGGCCTTCACCGGCATGGAGTGCGGCAGCGTGGTCGCCTCGGTCGTGCGCAATCCGGGCCGCAACGTCGCCATTGCCACCCTGACGGCGGTCGGGATCGCGGCAACGCTCTACATGCTCGCCTGCGTCGCGATCATGGGCATGATCCCGGCCGACACCCTGGCCAGGTCGACGGCGCCCTTCGCCGATGCGGTGGCCCCTTTTTTCGGCGTCGTCGCAGGCAGCCTGGTCGCGCTTTGCGCCATGCTGAAGACGCTGGGCACGCTGGGCGGGATCACGCTGGCGACGCTCGAAACCGTGGAGTCGGAGTCGCTGGCGGGACAGCTCCGGCGGCCGGGCGGCGTCCGGGCGATCGGCCGTGCGATCGGCCGGGCCTCGACCGGGAACATCCTCGTCACGGGCGTCGTCACAACGCTCACGATCCTCGCCTCGTCGAGCGCGACCCTCGCCAAGCAATACACGTTGGCGATCGACGTCAGCGTGATCCTGATCGTGGTCGTCTACGTCGCCGCCTGCGGCGCCCTGTGGCGGGCTGCCGGCAAGGAGCCGACCCGCCAGGGCCGGACCGACCGAATCATCGCCGCCCTGGCCGCGCTCTTCAGCCTGGGGATGATCGCCGCCGCGGAGCCCGCGGTGCTGGTGTGGAGCGGCGTACTCGTCGCGGCGGCCTTCCTCGCCTATGCGGTGCTCAGATTGCGCCGGCTGCGCCTCGTCCGTGCGGGAGCGGCCGGCGGGTGATCAGATCACGACCTCATGGGCCTCGGGGGGCGGCCGAGCCGCCGGCGGCCGCGATCAGCCAGTCCCGCAGCACCTGGATCTTCGGCAGCTGCCGGCGGTGCGGCGGATAGAGCAGGTAATATGACGTGCCATGGTCCAGCACGAGATCGAACGGCGCCACCAGGACGCCGTCATCAAGGCTTTCCCGCACGAGGTTGAGGTCGCCAAGCGCGATGCCCTGGCCGCGCGTCGCAGCGGAGAGCGCCAGCTCGAGCGTGTCGAAGGTCTGGCCGCGATGGGACGCGATCCGGCCGAGCCCGGCGAGGTTAAGCCACCGCGACCACCCGTCGAGCGGGTGGCAGTGCAGCAGGGGAATGCCCGCGATATCGGCGGGCTCGGCGAGGCCGTGCGCCAGCGCCGGCGAGCAGACCGGCGTCAGGATCTCGCTCATCAGCGGGATCGCCTCGACGTCCGGCCATTCGCCCTCGCCGTAGACGATCGCCGCATCGACGTTGTCGGCGAAGCTCGGCTTCCCGGAATCGTATGTCGTCACGCGGACATCGACATCCGGCAGCAACTGCCGAAGCGCCGGCAGCAGCCGCAGGAACCAACGCCCCGCGAGAGTCGGCGGCATGCGGAGCGTCAGCACCTGGCCGGCATTGCGCAGCGCATCGCAGATTCCGGCCAGCCGCAGCAGCGCGTCGTCGACGACAGGGCGCAGCGCCTCGCCTTCCGGGGTCAGCGTGAGGCCGCGCTTGTGCCGCAGGAAGAGTGTGGCGCCGAGACTCTGCTCGATGTGCTGGATCTGGCGGCTGACTGCGCTTTGCGTCACGCCCAGCTCGCGAGCGGCGCGGCTGAACGTGCCGCACCGTGCGGCCACCGCGAACACTTCGAGCGCATGCAGATGGGGCAGCCGCCGATCGAAGCTCGGGGCCGGCGATACATAACTGCCAAGCATGGATCTCATGAAAAACAATCTCGTTTGAGGTAGGAAGCGGAAGCTGTATTTTTGCGAATGCCTTCCCTGGCCGGCGCGGAACCATGTTGCCCGGGAAGGGTAAACCATGCGCCAGTCTTATGCATGCCCGGAGGTCGCGCGATCGTGGATCTGGATCGGATTGCCAAGCTGCTGCACCAACGGCAGCGCAATCACTCGTTGCCGCAGCCCTTCTACAACGACCCCGAAATCCTGGCCTTCGACCTCGACGCGGTGTTCGCCACGTCGTGGCTCCTGGCCGGGTTCGAGGCGGAGGTGCCGGAGCCGGGCAGCGCGATGACGTTCGCCGCGGGCCGCAGCTCGGTCATCATCGCGCGGGACCGCGACGGCCAGCTGCGCGCCTTCCACAACACCTGCCGGCATCGCGGCTCCGAGCTTCTCGCCGAGGGTTGCCGCAAGGTCAGCCGGCTGACCTGCCCCTATCATCAGTGGAC
>DATGFU010000112.1:0-1894 GCA_035308865.1 Allostellaceae bacterium
TTCGAGGGAGTCACATGGTTCGAGCTTCGGCCTGAGACCGGGCGGACTCACCAGCTCCGCGTCCATTTGGCCGAGCACGGCTGGCCGATCCTCGGCGATGCCGCCTATGGTGACGCCGGCGGCGCGATGCTGCTGCATGCGCGGCGCATCGAGGTGCCCTACTGGGCCGACCGTGATCCGGTCGTGGTCGAGGCGCCGCCGCCGCCCGAGATGGCGGCGCGCATCGCTCAAATGAAGGAGAAGGTTCGGGCATGAAGATCGGTTTTGTCGGCCTCGGCAACATGGGTGCGGCCATGGCCGCAAATCTCGTCACAGCGGGCCACGAAGTCACGGTGTTCAACCGTACGCAGGCCAAGGCGCGGCCGCTGGTGGAGCTGGGCGCTCGTGCTGCGGCGACCGTCGCCGAGGCCTGTCGTGGCGAGGTCGTCGTCACGATGCTGGCAGACGATGCGGCGGTTGAGACGGCGGCACTGGGCGACGGCGGCATCACCGCGAGCCTCGGCCGCGGCGCGCTTCATATCTCGTGCAGCACGATCAGCGTCGCGCTTTCGACCCGGCTCGCCGCCGCCCATCGCGACTCCGGTCAACGCTATGTTGCCGCGCCCGTCTTTGGCCGGCCCGAAGCAGCAACGGCGGCAAAGCTGTTCGTTGCCGCTGCCGGTGCGCCTGCCGATATCGAGGCCTGCCGCCCGATCTTCGACGCTATCGGCCAGCGCACCTTCGTGATCGGCGAGCGACCGGAGACGGCCAATCTGGTAAAGCTCAGCGGCAATTTCCTGATCGCCGCGGTGATCGAGAGCCTGGGCGAGGCGATGGCGCTGGTCGGCAAAGCCGGGATCGACCGACATCAATATCTCGACCTGCTGACCTCGACCCTGTTCTCCGCACCGGTCTACAAGACCTACGGCACGCTGATCGCCGAGCGGCGCTTCGAGCCGGCAGGCTTCGCAGCACCGCTCGGCCAGAAGGACATCAGACTTGCGCTCGAGGCCGGGGAGGCGCTCAACGTGCCGATGCCGCTCGCGAGCCTGCTGCGGGACCGGTTCCTGGCGCTGCTCGCCCGCGGCGGCGAGGCGCTGGACTGGTCGGCGGTCGGCGCGCTGGCTGCCGAGGATTCGGGGCAGCCTGCGCTCAACCGCCGTTAACCCAATCGTGGTCTGGTCAGCAGTCGAAAAGGAGACAGCGTGTTCCAGTTCACGCTCGGCCTGGGACTTACTGCGTTCACGCTCGGCGGGCTCGCGCTTCGGACCGGCCAGGACCAGGGCGACCTTCTGCCGCAGCCCATCGAGGCGGTGATCATCGGCCTCGTCTTCGCCCTGGCAGCGGCGCCGGCCCGCTGGGCGCCGATCTTCCGGCTGCTGATGCCGCTGCCGACCTTCCTTCTCTACCTGTCGATCCTGACCGGGCGGTCGCCCGCGATGCCGTTCGGGGCCGCTTTCCTCTGCGCCGGCATTTATTCGCTGTTTCTCACGGCTTACACGGCCTATCTGGCCGAGCGCAGCCGGCAGGAACGGGGCGGGACGGAGGCCGAAGGCCGCTCCTGAGGCGGGTCCGCCACAGAGGCTTCCCGGAATGCGGGATCGGAGTCGATAGGGGCACGACCCGATGGGCAAGACGCGAAAGCCGAGTCTCCCTTACGAGTCAAATGTATCTGGTGGTTCCTTCGAGTTGAATGTATACTCCGACCCACAGCGTGGTGGAGTCGTGCCCGGTTGGCGGGCGAGGGGGTCAGGGTTGACCGCGGACAAGGGGGCAGGACTCGTCGATCGCCGGGAGCTGTTGCGCTTTGCCGGACTGATGGGGCTCGGCGCCTTCAGCATCAGCCTGACGCCGGAGGCGTTGGCGGCCGAGAAATCGCGCCTTGCCGCCAACCCGCGGCGGGCGCCCCTCGTGG
>DATGFU010000113.1:0-6378 GCA_035308865.1 Allostellaceae bacterium
CACTTTGCTACAGATTCTATCCGTCACCCTCTTCGAAAAAATCGAGCTGAAACAGGCGCTTAGCATCGAAGAATACAAACCGAATACTTGCGATAATCCTAACCAGCTGAATCTATTCGCCTTTTAACCGGACAGCAGTGATAGTTGTGAAGAATTTTTGCTCATATACGTGTTCAGCATGCTCGAAGCTAAAGGTCACTTCAACCGGGAAATCGTAGGGAGCTGCGCGACAGGAAAAGCAGAGGAGCGACGCCAGATAGATCGCCGTGCCCGCTTGGACCCAAGGATCCCCGGTGAAGGCTGCAATTGCAATGAGTCCGATGACCAGGAGCACAGCAAATCCGCCGGCAGTCAATCCGACGAGCAGAGCGAGCCGGCCTAAACGACGCATCCGTCCGAGAAATGTCATATGGATCGTGCCGTCATCAGGGACACGGTGCCTGATTCAGCGAGCGGGTGGAAGTTAACTCGCCTCCATTATGGTCCGGCTCGTCCGGAACTCAGCGGCGAACGACAAGATGTCCCGGCCCGGGTCGGCCACTTCCGGAGCGACGTCAGCCCCCGCACGAACACCAAAGCGCCTTGGCCAGGTCGACCTCACGTTCCTCTGCGCGCCATGCCCAGCGCCTGCATGACATCTTCGCGTTCGAGATAGGGATAGTCGGCAAGCAAGTCATCGATTCCGACCCCTGCACCGATCTGTCCAACGATCATGCCCACGGTGACCCGCATTCCCCGGATGCACGGCTTGCCCCCCATAACGTCCGGGTGCTGGGTGATTCGATCGAGAGACGCCATGAGGAGCTCCGCTGCGGCGATTACCGAAAAAGTATGAGACCGCGTGGCCCTGTTCAACAGAGCGGTCGCGGCCGCCCACCTAGAACACGATCACGCTGTGCTCCTCGTCGTAGTCAACGCCGTCGACCCGCAGTGCCCGCCGCTCGATCCCCCAGGGCTCGAAGCCCAGCCGCCGGTAGAGCCGCCGCGCGGGCTCGTTGTGGATGCCGACCGCGATGGTAAGGATCTCGACATGGCCGCGGGCATGGTCGATCGCCGCATGCAGCAGGCGTTCGGCGATCCCTTGCCCCCGCCAGGTGGCACGGAGATAGACGCCCCAGATGAAGCCCCGGTGGCTGCGCTTCGCCGCCTTCTCGACGGCGAAGCCCGTCATCCCCACAGGCCCGCCCGCGGCGAAAGCACCGAAGATCGCATCCGGCGGCACCATGCGCCGGGCGAAGTCGTCGGTCGTAAGCCGCTCGCCGGCGTCGACCGACGCGCTGAAGGCGGTCGGATGGGCGCGGAGCGCTTCGAGGCGGAGCGTGCGGAGGGCGTGCGCGTCAGCACCGGTTAGAGGCCGTATGCTCAATACGGAAGCCGGGCTTTCTGGCTCTTGGGTCATGATGACCGACGGCTGCTGATAATGTTTCGATCCTAGGTTAGTGCAGGCGGGCCTCTACGTGGCCATCGAATCGTCATGCCGCACACGATCCGAATATGATAACATTCGATCATGAAATTCCCTGGGGCGGCGCGGCAAGGGAGTGCTGTCCGAACGGCCGTCGCGATTGTCTTGGCATTGATCGCCCTCGGTCCGGCGCTGGTTCTCGAATATCGCGCGGGTGACTTAATCGAGCGGTCGTATGCCACCCTCGCTGATGCGAAGGTCGCCGGCGAGGTCGATCGCGGATGGCTACCGGACTACCTGCCATCGAGTTCGCGGAATATCCGGCTGATCAATCGCGTGGAGCACGCAAGAACTTGGTGTGCCTTCGATTTCCTGCCGAGTGATTCCGATGCCTTCAGGCGACACCTTGCCGTGGCCGAGCCGCTACCCGCATCGACTCGGAGAATCCAAGGCCCGGGAGCGCGATGGTGGCCTGAAGTCCTCCAGGGCGAGGTTGATGTCGCGGGGATCTCGAAAGCGGGATACACGCAGGCAATCGACATCAAGCCCGCCGGAATCCCGGCATTTCCCGATGAGGCAGACGTTTATCTATTCGTGATCGAGTGGTCTGCCGGGCACGGATACTTCTATCAGACGATCGACCACAGCGGGCGGTAGCGCCCGCCGCAGTCAAGATAGGCGGGAGGGGCGAAGATCCCTCCGCGCCCCGCCGGCTGTCAGAACCTCGCCGCCACGTACTCCACGCCCAGCGCCTCGGCCACCGCCTTGTGGGTGATATGCCCCTGGTGGACGTTCAGCCCGGCCGCCAGCCCGGCATCGTCCTTCAGCGCCTCGGCGACGCCCTTGTCGGCGAGCGCCAGCACGTAGGGGAGCGTGGCGTTGCCGAGCGCCTGAGTGGAGGAGCGGGCGACGCCGCCCGGCATGTTGGCGACGCAGTAATGCACGATCCCGTCGACCACGTAGGTGGGATCGCTGTGGGTGGTCGGCCGGCTGGTCTCGAAGCAGCCGCCCTGGTCGATCGACACGTCGACCAGCACCGAGCCGGGCCGCATCGTGCCCAGCATGGCGCGGGTGACGAGCTTGGGCGCCGATGCGCCGGTCACCAGCACGGCGCCGACCACGAGATCCGCCTCGGCCACCAGCTCGCCGATCGCGTGAGCGGTCGCATAAGCGGTCTTGAGGCCGGGGCCGAAGAGATTGTCGAGCTCGGCGAGGCGGGGCAGGGACTTGTCCATGATGGTGACGTCGCCGCCGAGGCCGAGCGCCATGCGCGCGGCGTTGACGCCGACCACGCCGCCGCCGATCACCAGGATCTTGCCCGGCAGCACGCCCGGCACGCCGCCGAGCAGCACGCCCGAACCACCGGTGCTCTTCTGCAGCGCGACCGCACCGACCTGGATCGACATGCGGCCGGCGATCTCGCTCATCGGCGCCAGCAGCGGCAGCCGGCCGTTGCGGTCGACCACGGTCTCGTAGGCGATCGCGGTGACGCCGCTTTCGCGCAGGAGACGGGCCTGCTCGGGATCGGGCGCCAGATGGAGGTAGGTGAAGAGGACCTGGCCCTCGCGAAGGCGGCGGCACTCGACCGGCTGCGGCTCCTTGACCTTCACGATCAGCTTGGCATCTGCGAAGACCTGCTCGGCCGTGGCGGCGATCCTGGCGCCGGCCTTCACATAGGCCGCGTCGTCATAGCCGATGCCGATGCCGGCATTGGTCTCGACCAGCACCTCGTGGCCGCGATCGGTCAGCTCGCGCACCGCCGAGGGGACCAGCCCGACCCGGTACTCGTGGACCTTGATCTCCTTTGGCACGCCGATGCGCATTTTTTCCTCCCACATGAGTGATCACAGATGTAGGATAGGACAAGGATCGCGCATTTTCCTGGGATTCTGTCGATGATCTTGCCGAAGATCGAATTTCCTGCGCATGAAATGCGGTGATTTCGCATAAAATTGCGCGATGCAGATCGACCGGATCGACGAGAAGCTGATCGCCACGCTGCGGCGCGACGGGCGGATCAGCAACGCCAAGCTGGCCCGGGAGGTCGGGCTGTCGCCGTCGGCCTGCCTGCGGCGGCTGCGGCACCTCGAAGGCGAGGGCGTGATCCGCGGCTACACCGCACTGGTCGACACGCCCGAGCGCGGTGCGCCGACGGTCTGCGTCGTCGAGGTCATGCTGGAGCGCCAGACCGCGGATTACTTCGAGAAGTTCGAAGCGGCGATCCGCCGCTCGCCGGATGTGCGCGAGTGCTATCTCATGACCGGCGACTACGACTATCTCGTCCGGGTCGAGGCGCAGGATTCGGCCGATTACGAGCGCATCCACCGCGACCAGCTGGCCAAGCTGCCCGGCGTGTCGCGCATCCGCACCGCCTTCGCCATCCGCAAGATCGTGAAAGGGTAAGACGACTGTGATCGCTGCCAACACTCCCTCTCCGCCCCCTTGGGGGGGAGAGGGTCGGGGTGAGGTGGGGAAGGCTCGGGCGGCGGAGGGAACCCACCTCACCCTCCCGTCGCTCCGCGACGGGTCCCTCCCTCTCCCCCCTGAAGGGCGGAGAGGGGCTTAGATGGAAGCGCTCCGGGCCATCCGCCGGCCCATCGAAGACAGCGGCGACGACGACGTCGCCCTTCTCCACAACTCGGTCTATGACGAGCTGCGCTGGCGGATGATCACCGGGCGGATCGTGCCGGGGATCGGGCTGTCGACCCGCGGGCTCGCGCAGGAGCTGGGGGTCAGCCAGATGCCGGTGCGCGAGGCGCTGTCGCGGCTGGCCGCCGAGGGTGCCATCGAGATCCGCTCGAAGCGCCGCATCACCGTGCCGGCGATGACGCCGGAGCGCTTCGACGATCTGCTGCGCTGCCGGCTGCTGCTGGAGCCCGAGGCAGCGCGCGACGCGCTCGACGCGATCGACCGGGCGCGGCTGAAGCGGCTCAAGGAGATCGACGCCCGCATCGACGCGGCGCTCAAGAGCGGCGATCCCAGCGCTTACATGGAAGGCAACTACAGCTTCCATTTCGAGCTCTACCGCGCCCGCCACCGCCCGACCCTGCACCGGCTGATCGAGACGCTGTGGCTGCAGTTCGGCCCGTTCATGCGCGTCGTCTACGGCCGCTTCGGCACCGCCGGCCTCGTCGACCAGCACGCCGAGGCGATCAAATCCATCGAAGCCGGCGACCGCGAGGCGCTGGGCCGCGCAATCCACCTCGACATCGAGGACGGCATGGGCCTGATCGGCCGGCACGGGCTGGAATGATGGGCCTCTTGGTGCGGCACCGCACGCATCTCCTCCGTCATGGCCGGGCTTGTCCCGGCCATCCACGTCGGGCCGTGGCGCTGCTGTTCGACGTGGATGCCCGGGACAAGCCCGGGCATGACGTAGAAGGGGCGAATTCAGACCAGAGTGTCGTAAAGGTCGGCCCACTCCGGGTTCTGCACCATGATGAGCCCGACCTTCCACGCCCGCGGCCAGTGCTTGAGCGCTTTCTCGCGCTGAATTGCGGCAACGATCTCCTCGTGACGCTCGAAATAGACGAGACGCGTCAGCCCGTAGCGCTTGGTGAAGCCATCAACAGTGCCCTCCCGGTGCTGCCATACGCGTTGCGCCAGATTGCTCGTCACGCCGACGTAGAGCGTCCCGTTCGGCCGATTGGTCGTAATGTAGACCCAGCCGCCGAGTTCAGCCATTGCCCGCATATCCTTCCTCGTCATGCCTGGACTCGCCCCGGCCATGACGATCATGTCCACCCTTGAAACCGACGGTCCCGCCCATGACGAACGATCTCACCGCCTTCTGGATGCCCTTCACCTCGAACCGGCAGTTCAAGCAGGATCCGCGCCTGCTGGTATCGGCGGACGGCATGTACTACCGCAGCCACGACGGCCGCGAGATCCTGGACGGCTCGGCCGCCTTGTGGTGCGTCAACGCCGGGCACAACCGGCGGCCGATCGTCGAGGCGATCCGCAAGGCGGCGGGCGAGCTCGATTTCGCGCCGACCTTCCAGTTCGGCCATCCCGCCGTGTTCGAGCTGGCGTCGAGCGTGTCGCGGATGACGCAAGGCCAGTTTCCGCAGGTCTTCTTCTGCAATTCGGGCTCCGAGGCGGTCGACAGCGCGCTCAAGATCGCGCTGGCCTGGCACCGGGTGCGCGGCGAGGGTCAGCGGACGCGGCTGATCGGTCGTGAGCGCGCCTATCACGGCGTCGGGTTCGGCGGCATCTCGGTGGGCGGGATGGTCGCCAACCGCCGGACCTTCGGCACGATGCTGGCGGGCGTCGACCACCTCCGCCACACCTACGACCCGCACCGCAACCGGTTCAGCCGCGGCCTGCCGCAGCACGGGGTCGAGCTGGCCGAGGATCTGGAGCGGATCGTGGCGCTGCACGACGCCTCGACCATCGCGGCGGTGATCATCGAGCCGGTGGCCGGCTCGACCGGCGTGCTGCTGCCGGCGCCGGGCTATCTGGAGCGCATCCGGGCGATCTGCGACCGCTACGGCATCCTCCTCATCTTCGACGAGGTGATCACCGGGTTCGGCCGGCTGGGCACGCCCTTCGCTTTCGACCGGTTCGGGGTGAAGCCGGACCTCGTGACCGTCGCCAAGGGGCTGACCAACGGCGCGGTGCCGATGGGCGCGGTGCTGGCGCGCGAAGGCATCTACGAGACCTTCCTCGACGCCGCCCAGCCGGGCGCCATCGAGCTCTTCCACGGCTATACCTATACCGGCCATCCGCTGGCCTGCGCAGCCGGGATCGCGACGCTGGATCTTTATCGCGAGGAGGGGCTGTTCGAGCGCGCCGCCGGGCTCGAGTCCTACTGGGAGGACGCCCTGCACTCGCTGCGCGATGCACGGCATGTGACCGACCTGCGCAATCTCGGCCTGATCGGCGCCGTCGAGATCGAGCCGCGGCCCGGCACCGCCACCACCCGCGCCTTCGACGTCTTCGTGAAGGCCTACGAGCTCGGGCTCCTGACCCGC
>DATGFU010000114.1:0-8160 GCA_035308865.1 Allostellaceae bacterium
GGTTGATCTGCTGCGTGCCGTGATAGAGCCCGGTCGTGTCGCCCAGGCCCACCGTGTTCGCGGTCGAGAACAGGCGGAACGAGGGGTGCGGGCGGATCACCTTGTTCTGGTCGAGCAGCGTCAGCTTGCCCTCGACCTCGAGCACGCGCTGGATCACGAACATCACGTCCGGCCGGCCGGCATCGTACTCGTCGAAGCAGAGCGCGGTCGGCGACTGCAGCGCCCAGGGCAGGATGCCCTCGCGGAACTCGGTCACCTGGACGCCGTCGCGCAGCACGATCGCATCCTTGCCGATGAGGTCGATGCGGCTGATATGGCTGTCGAGGTTGATCCGCAGGCACGGCCAGTTGAGCCGCGCCGCAACCTGCTCGATATGGGTCGACTTGCCGGTGCCGTGATAGCCTTGGATCATGACCCGCCGGTTGAAGGCGAACCCGGCCAGGATCGCCATCGTCGTGTCGCGGTCGAAGCGGTAGGCGTCGTCGATGTCCGGCACGTGCTCGGTCGGGATCGAGAAGGCCGGCGCCTGCATGTCGGTGTCGATCCCGAAAGTCTGGCGCACCGACACGGTGATGTCGGGCAGCGCGAGCGCCGGATCGGCGGTAGGGGTCGGAGGCATTGTCAGTCCTGTCGGTGTCGGGTCGCGGCGTCAGCCGAAATACCGGCTCTTCAGCAAGGCGTAGGCGCGGGTGATGACCTTCAGCCGCTCCTCGGATTCCTTGCTGCCGCCATTCGTATCGGGGTGGTGGCGTTTCACCAATATCTTATACCGCGCCTTCAGCTCTTCCAGGGTGAAAGGCGGCTGGAGGCCGAAGGCCTCGATCGCCTGCTCCTCGTCGGCAGGCCGCCGGGGGCGCCTCGGCGCATGCGGCGCCTCGTCGGTGAAGACGCGCAACGGATCGCGCCACCGCCTACCGCCGACCCGCCAGCCGAGCGGCCAGGTGGGGCGGTTGCCGACGGTGTCGCTGCGGACCGCCTTCTCGACCTGCTCGTCGGTCATGCCGGCGTAGTAGTTCCAG
This sequence comes from Allostellaceae bacterium, assembly GCA_035308865.1. GTDB lineage: Bacteria > Pseudomonadota > Alphaproteobacteria > ATCC43930 > CGMCC-115725 > DATGFU01. The sequence goes on from DATGFU010000114.1 coordinate 1,020, forward strand.
GCGGCGTTGTAGCTGCGGACATGCTCCATGCAGAACCAGTGGTAGCTGTCCAACTCGCCTACCTGATCGCGCGAGCGGGGTGCCCGGAACAGCCCCTCAGACTTGCAACCCGGCTGGTCGCAGCACCGGATCATCGGCCGTGGACCGAACTCTATGTCGAGGGCTTCGTTGCGCTGGCGAGCCATGGCAGGGAGTATGGAAGTCGGGCGCGTGGCGCACAAGACTGGCAGGCGCGCTGCTTCCATGCCGAGTCCTGCCGATCCGGCGCTTGACGTACCCGCCCCGGGATCGCCATCTCATAAGATATGTCCATCGCCGCGAGGATCGAGCAGAAGCTGACGGCCGCGCTGGCTCCGTCGGCCTTGTCGATCGTTGACGAATCGGCCCGCCACGCCGGGCATGCCGGGGCGCGGCCCGGCGGCGAGACCCATTTCCGCGTCGAGATCGTGAGCGCAGCCTTCGCCGGCAAGTCCCGGATCGAACGGCAGCGGCTGGTCCACGATATTCTGGCGGACGAACTCGCCGGCGGCGTCCACGCGCTGTCGCTCTCCACCCGCACGCCGGAAGAAGCTGCGGGATAGCCGTCTCGTAGCCGCCGTTGCGGCGGCTTGCGGATGCAGGTAGGATATACATCTCCGGTGGATATCATGGCGGCCGTCATGCGAGTCGCGAAATGGGGCAACAGCCTCGCCGTGCGGTTGCCTGCCGACCTTGTCGACGCGCTCGGGCTGAAGCCGGGCGACGAACTCGACGTGATCTCGGCGACACGACAGCATCTTGAAGTCAAACGGAACACGCGGCGGGACGAAGCGCTGGCGCGCATCCGCCGCCGCCGCTGGTCGGCTCCGGAGCCCTATCGATTCGATCGGGACGAGGCGAACGAGCGGTGAGCCGCTTCTTCGACACGAATATCCTGATCTATGCCCAGCAGGACGATCCGCGTGCCCGAATCGCGCAGGAGCTGATTGCCGAGGGTGGGACCATCAGCGTTCAAGTGCTCAACGAGTTCACGAACGTCCTGAAGAAGAAGCTTGGTCGCAGCTGGGATGAAGTCGAGGAAGCGCTGGATGACGTCGAGTCGATCCTCAGTCCCGTGCGGCCGCTCACGGCCGTGACCCACGCCTTCGCCGTCACGATCGCGCGCGGCCATCGTCTCGGCTTCTACGACGCGCTGATTGTCGCCGCGGCCGTCGAGGCCGGTTGCGACGAGTTGCTGACCGAGGATCTGCAGCACGGCAGCGTGATCGCCGGGATCACGATCCACAACCCATTCCGGGCAGTGTCTCCGGGCTAGACCGCAGCCGGACGAGGGACCTACGAACCCCGCGGCCCTCGCGCCCGCTGCGTTTGCGTCGCGCCGCACGACTCGCTATGGTCCGGCGCCCTCGCCGCGCCGGAGTCCATGCTTGACCGATATCTTTCAGGAAATCGACGAAGAACTACGGCGAGATCGGATCGTACAACTCTGGCAGCGTCATCGCTGGGCGGTCTATGCCGTGGCGGGGCTGATCGTTGTCGGCACATTTGCCGCCGACCGGTGGCGCGCCTGGCAGCGGGACCAGCAGATGGCCCTCGCCACGCGGTTCACCGAGGCGGACATCCTCTCGTCGACCGATGCGCCCAAGGCCGTGCCGCAACTGGAGGTGCTGGCCGCCGCCGGCAGCGACGGCTATGCGCTGATGGCCCGGTTCCGCGCCGCCGCGCTCAAGGCCAAGACGGGCGACAAACCGGGTGCGGTCGCAGGCTTCGACGCCATCGCCGCGGATGGCGGCGTCGACCAGGCCTATCGCGACATGGCGACGATCCAGTCGGCGCTGCTGCAGGTCGATACCGCGCCGAAGGATCAGCTGCTGTCGAAGGTGGAGAAGCTGACCGTCGCGCCCAATCCCTGGCGGTTCAGCGCCGTGGAGGTCTCGGCCCTGGCCGATCTCAAGGCCGGCGACAAGGACGGCGCGCAGAAACTCTACAAGCAGCTCGCCGACGACGCCGACGCGCCGCAGTCGATCCGGTCCCGGGCGTCGGAGGTTCTCCAAGCACTTCATCAGCAAGGATAAGTCTAACCGTGCGTCATTCGCGATGGATTGCCCTGTCGCTCGTCCTGCCGGTCGCGCTGGCCGGATGCGGCATGTTCGATAGCAAGAAGAGCAAGCTCCCCGGGCAGCGCATCTCGGTGCTGGAACTGGAAAAGCAGCTGGAGCCCGATCCCAGCCTGTCGTCGGTTTCCGTCGCGCTGCCGCGGCCGGTGCCGAACCGAGACTGGCCCGAGGCGGGCGGCACGCCCAGCCACGACATGGGCCACCCGGCGCTGGCCGACAATCTCTCGATCGCCTGGACCACGACGATCGGCGAGGGCACCTCGCGCTACGCCCAGGTGCTGGCGCCGCCGGTGGTCGTCGACGGTGTGGTCTACACGATGGATTCCAAATCGCTGGTCTCGGCGCGTGCCGCCAGCGACGGGCATGAGATCTGGAGCGTCGACATCACGCCCAAGGACGACGAAAACCAGGCCTGGGGCGGCGGCGTAGCGTACGATTCAGGCCGTCTCTATGTGTCCACCGGTTTCGCGGAGCTGATCGCGCTCGACGCGAAGTCGGGTCAGGAGGCTTGGCGCATCTCCACCGGGTCGCCGCTACGCGGTGCTCCTACCATTACCGGCTCCCGCGTCTTCGTCATCACGGTGGACAATGAGCTCCTGGCCGTTTCGACCGAGGACGGGCACCGGTTGTGGAGTTACGAGGGTATCCCGGAAAGCGCCGTGCTGGCCGGCAGCGCCAGCCCGGCGGTCTCCAACGAGGTCGTGGTGGCGCCGTTCTCGTCCGGCGAGATCGTGGCGCTCCGCATCGAGAACGGGCACATGGTGTGGACCGACAGCCTGTCGGCGACCCGGCGGTTCGACCCGATGTCGACCCTGGCCGATGTGCGCGGCCGGCCGGTAATCGATCGCGGCCGGGTCTATGCGATCAGCCATTCCGGCCGCATGACGGCGATGGATTTGCGCACCGGCAGCCGCATCTGGGAGCAGGATATCGGCGGCGTGAACGCGCCCTGGGTGGCCGGCGACTACGTCTACGTGCTCTCGACCTCGGCCGAGCTCATCTGCCTCACCCGTGAGGACGGGCGGATCCGCTGGATCACCCAGCTCGACCAGTACGAGGACCCGGAGGGCAAGAGCGGGCCGATCGAGTGGGCCGGACCGATCCTGGCCGGCGACCGGCTGGTCGTGCTGGCCTCGACCGGCGAGGCCTGGTCGGTCTCGCCCTATACCGGCAAACCGCTCGGCCGGATCGAGCTGCCGGCCGGCAGCTTCCTGTCGCCGGTGGTGGCGGACGGCACGCTCTATCTGATGACCAGCGACGCCGACCTGATGGCGCTCAGGTGAGGGCGGGCGTGGCCTCCCGCCTTTGGAGATGAGCTTCACCGCGGCCATCGTCGGTCGGCCGAATGTCGGAAAGTCCACGCTCTTCAATCGTCTGGTCGGCCAGCGCCTGGCGCTGGTCGACGATCTGCCGGGGGTGACGCGCGACCGCCGCGAAGGCAAGGCGCGGCTGGGCGATCTCGACTTCAAGGTGATCGACACCGCCGGCTTCGACGAGGCGGACGCGGCGACCCTCGCCGGCCGCATGCGCCAGCAGACCGAGCAGGCGATCGCCGGCGCCGACGTCGTGCTCATGGTGATCGACACCCGCGCCGGGATAACGCCGATCGACCGGCAGTTCGCCCAGCTGCTGCGCCGCCATGCCGTGCCGGTGGTGCTTGTCGCCAACAAGTCGGAAGGGCGTGCCGGGCTCGAAGGGGCCTATGAGGCTTTCGAGCTCGGGCTGGGCGATCCGGTCCCGATCTCGGCCGAGCACGGCGAGGGGCTCGGCGAACTCTTTACCGCGCTGGCACCCTTTGCAGGGGAGCAGGCCGCCGAGGCGAAGCCGGCTGCGGAAGGGCCACTCCAGCTCGCCGTCGTCGGCCGGCCGAATGTCGGCAAGTCGACGCTGGTCAACCGGATGATCGGCCAGGACCGGCTTCTCACCGGGCCGGAAGCGGGCATCACGCGCGACGCGATCGCCATCGATTGGATCGCCGACGGGCGGCCGGTCCGCCTGATCGACACCGCGGGCTTGCGCCGCAAGTCGAGGGTCGAAGGCAAGCTCGAGACCTTGTCCACAGCCGATACGCTGCGGGCCATCCGCTTCGCCGAGGTCGTCGTGCTGGTGCTCGACGCGACGATCATGCTGGAGAAGCAGGATCTCACGATCGCCCGGATGGTCGAGAACGAAGGCCGGGCCCTGGTGATCGCCGCCAGCAAATGGGATCTGATCGAGGACCGCGCGGCGGCGCTGTCGCTGCTCGCCGACCGGCTGCAAATCTCTCTGCCGCAGCTGGCGGGCCTGTCGACCGTACCGGTCTCGGGCACGACCGGCGCCGGACTCGATCGGTTGATGCAGGCCGTGTTCGCGACTCATGCGGCCTGGAACAAGCGGATCCCGACCCCGGCGCTCAACCGCTGGCTGGCCGCGGTGCAGGAGCGCCACCCGCCGCCGCTGGTCGACGGACGGCGGCTGCGGCTGCGCTACATGACCCAGGCCAACATCAGGCCGCCGACCTTCGCGCTTTTCGCCTCCAAGCCGGGCGACCTCCCGGAATCCTACCGCCGCTATCTCGTCAATCTCATGCGGGAGGATTTCGCGCTGCCCGGCGTGCCGATCCGGATGATGCTGCGCAAGGGCAAGAATCCCTACGCGGCCGAGCAGTAGCGCAGTTCAGTCGGCGATCCGACGGTAGATCTCCGCCGGCTCCTCGCCCGTGTCCACCGTCCCGGCGAGCCTGTAGTTGCGAGCGAGAGCGTCGTCGATCAGAGCCACCCTGTCCGTCCGCCAGTCGCACACCACCATCTTCGGCCGCCCGGCGGAGATCACGACGAAGCGCGGACGGCCGGCCATGATTCGGCGGATTTCCGCGTCACCATCCTCCGGCAGCGGGAAGCTGCACAGAAGGTGCTGCGGGAAGACGTAGCGCGTCGGCAGCGTCGCGCCGGTGAGGAGATAGATCACGGGATCGCGGTCGGCCACGTAGAGCGTGTCGCCTTTCGCCATGCCGAGCGATCTGAGCCGGTCGGCGACGGCGAGGCCGAAGCTCGCATGGCGCATGATCGGGATGTCCGCGAAGACGAGGAATCCGGCCGGATAGATCACGAAGACCGCGACCAGCCCGGCGAGGACGGACTTGCGATGGCGGTCCAGCCGCGCCACGACGATCCGCATCCAGACCGCGGTGAGGAGCGCCATCGGCGCCAGGGCTGTCAGGAGATAGTGCCAGTAGGTGGCGCGCAACGCGATCACGGCTGCGATCTCGGCGAGGAGCCAGAGGAAGACGAAGCCGATCGCCCGTGCGTCCGGCCCGCGCGCCAGTCGTCGCCGCTCGACGAGGCAGGCGAGCGGGCCCGCCAGGAGCGGCATCGCCGAGCGCATCATGAAGGGCATCCGCGCGACGGCGCCGAGCAGTGAGGTGCCGTAGCCGCCCAGCCGCGACACCGCGCCGGTGACCGGCGTCAGATAGATCTCGGGGCCGAGCCCCAGCGCCGCCTCGTAGCCGATGAAGGCGAGGAAAGGCATGCCGGCCGCCAGCACCGCCATCGCCGGCGCGATGAGGCGCGGCTGTCGCAGCGATCCGACGGCCACGATCGCGGCCAGCGCGAGGTCGCAGACGGTGCTCTGCTTGATCGAGGCGGCAACGCCCAGCAGGAGCCCGGCGAGCAGGCAGGACCGGATGCTGCGGTCGCCCCTTCCGGTCCACCAGCCGGCGACGATGTCCATCGCGAAGACGACGATCGGGGTCAGCAGGAGCTCCGGCTGCGTGGCCGTGCCTTCGAGGACGATCGAGTAGGCTGGGAAGAGGAGAGAAGCGACCCAGGCGGTCGCCTCGCCGTCGAGATGGCGCCGGGCGAACCGGTGAAGCCCTACTGCGGCCAGCACCACGGCGATATAGGTGCCGATCCTGGCGGTCAGCACGCCGGGCGGCCCGGCCAGGCCGAACAGCGCGAAGAGCCCTACCAGTCCGGGCGGCTTCACGTCCCAGATGGCGGTGTAGGGCGGCGCGCCGTTCAGCCAGGCGGCTCCCTGGAGAAGGTAGAATCCCTCGTCGCTATGGGTGAGATCGGTGTCGAACGAGAACGACCGCACGGCGGCCACCCACAGCGCGAGCAGAAGGAACCGGAGGACCGGGGATCGGCTGGCCGCGGACTCCATCGCCGTCAGGGCGTGGCCGCCGCGCCGTCGCTCGCGGCGGGGCCGTGGACAACCTTCGCCAGGATGAATCCCGTCCCACGATAGACGACGCTGGTTCCCGGCGGCGGCGTGATCTCGCCCTGCCCGTAAACCAGGACATCGTCGTAGTCCTCGATGTGCGGTGTTCCCGCAGTGAAGTCCGGCCGCAGAGGCGGATGCTCCGGCACGTAGCGGAGCAGCTCGTAGGGCCGGTCGGCCAGCATGGTCGGGATATAGGCGCCGTGCTCGCTGACGGCGATCGCATCCATATGCGCGAGCGGCGGCACCTCGCCGGCGACCAGCTTGTCGTAGTGCGTGTTCAGCGGCAGCAGCCTGGCGCCGGGCTCGATCGACGCGAAGGCCGCGCGGAACTCCGCGAAGACCGGCTGCGCGGTCCACCATTGCAGCGTCATGAAGCCCGTGCGGGCAAGGAAGAGCGCCGCGACGACCGGGCTCGCGATGGTCCGAATCGCGCTCTCGCCGCGCCAGTCGAGGCTCGCCACGAAGACCAGCGCCAGCGTCGAAGGGATGCGCGCATCCACCCAGGTGGCCTGGCCGATCTGGTTGGGCAGAACCAGGGCGGCGAGGGCCAAAGCAGCGAGCGGCCACCGCATCGCCGGCGCCAGCACGACGCGTCGCCAGGCCAGCCGCAACGCGTAGAGGATGAGGCACAGGCAAAGGAGGTCGAAGACGATGTTGTAAACGCCGAGGACGGTGACGAAGCCCCAGGCCTTTTCCATCGGGTCCCAATAGATCGGGAGGAAATCGTTAAAGCCGCGGGGGACGAAGGCGAAGTAGAAGGCGATGGGGATGGCGAGATGGGCGAGGGCGGCCGCGGCGGCGGTCGGGCTGCGTTCGCGCGCGAGCACCTGGCCTGCGGCGTGGCT
>DATGFU010000115.1:0-23108 GCA_035308865.1 Allostellaceae bacterium
CACCGCGTCGGCGCGGCGGGGGTCGATCTCGATCGCGTCACGCAAGGCACGGGCCACGCCCTTGAAGCAGGTCTCGACAATATGGTGGTTGTTGTCGCCGTAGAGCGACTCGATATGGAGCGTGATCCCGCCGGCCTGGGCCAGCGCCTGGAAGAACTCCTTGAAGAGCTCGGTATCCATCTCGCCGAGCTTGGGCCGGGTGAAGGTGACGCGCCAGACCAGATAGGGCCGGTTCGAGAGATCGAGCGCCACGCGGGTCAGCGCCTCGTCCATCGGCAGCAGCGCCGAGCCGTAGCGGCGGATGCCCTTGCGGTCGCCCAGCGCCTGGGCCAGCGCCTGGCCCAGCACGATGCCGCAATCCTCGGTCGTGTGGTGGAAGTCGATATGGAGATCGCCTTGCGCCTCCAGCTCGATGTCGATCAGCGAGTGGCGCGACAGCTGCTCGATCATGTGATCGAGGAAGCCGATGCCGGTCGCGACCCGGAACCGCCCGGTTCCGTCGAGGTCGATCTTCGCCCGGATCCTGGTCTCGGTGGTGTTGCGCTCGATCGTGGCCTGGCGCAAGGAAGGATCTCCCGCGGATTTGGCTGGTGCGGGGCGTTCTAGCAGGAAGCCCCGTCGGCCGAAAGCAGGGCAGGAATGCGATGCCCGCCCGCTGCGTCGACAGGCCACCATTCCTTGCGGGCGGGGAGGCCTATCTTGAAGCTTGCTTTGCTGTGCCTACATGCTGCGCCCTGTTGATTCAACGAAGGTTCCCATGTCGGAAAGCAATCCGCCGGTCTGGCACGGCACAACGATTCTGTGCGTGCGAAAGGCCGGGCGTGTCGTCATCGCCGGCGATGGTCAGGTCTCGATGGGCTCGACCGTCGTCAAGTCAAATGCCCGCAAAGTCCGCCGTCTGGGCGACGGCAACGTCATCGCCGGCTTCGCCGGGGCGACGGCCGATGCGCTGACCCTCTTCGACCGGCTCGAAGGCAAGCTCGAGCAATATGCCGGCCAGCTCACCCGCGCCTGCGTCGAGCTCGCCAAGGACTGGCGCACCGACCGCTACCTGCGGCGGCTGGAAGCCATGATGGCGGTCGCCGACCGCTCGACCTCGCTGATCCTGACCGGGACCGGCGACGTGATGGAGCCCGAGGACGGCATCATCGGCATCGGCTCCGGCGGCTCCTATGCGCTTGCCGCGGCCCGCGCGCTCATCGGCATCGACGGTCTCGAGGCCGAGGAGATCGTGCGCCGGTCGATGGCGATCGCCGCCGGCATCTGCGTCTACACCAACGACAAGATCCTCATCGAAAGCATCGAATAGCCATGCCCGTCGAAGCCGCCGCCTTCAGCCCGCGCGAGATCGTCTCGGAGCTCGACCGCTACATCATCGGCCAGCACGAGGCGAAGCGCGCCGTCGCCATCGCGCTTCGCAACCGCTGGCGCCGCCAGCAGCTGCCGGAAGACTTGCGCGACGAGGTGCTGCCCAAGAACATCCTGATGATCGGACCGACCGGGATCGGCAAGACCGAGATCGCGCGGCGTCTCGCCAAGCTGGCCCAGGCCCCGTTCATCAAGGTCGAGGCCACCAAGTTCACCGAGGTCGGCTATGTCGGCCGCGACGTCGAGCAGATCGTGCGCGACCTGGTCGAAGCCTCGCTCGCTATGGCCCGCGAGCGGCTCCGCAAGGAGGTGGCCGCCAAGGCCGAGCATGCCGCCGAGGAGCGCGTGATCGACGCGCTGGTCGGAAGCCAAGCGAGCGCCGATACGCGGTCGAAGTTCCGGACCATGCTGCGCAACGGCCAGCTCGACGACCGCGAGATCGAGATCCAGGTCGCCGATACCGGCGGCATGCCGACCTTCGAGATCCCGGGCATGCCCGGCTCGTCCGTCGGCATGGTCAATCTCAGCGAGATGTTCGGCAAGGCCTTCGGCGGCCGGACCAAGACGCGGAAGACCACGGTGTCGGAGAGCCATCCCGTGCTGCTGGCCGAGGAGAGCGACAAGCTTCTCGACGGCGAGACGGTGGTGCGCGAGGCGATTACCGCGGTCGAGCAGAACGGCATCGTCTTCATCGACGAGATCGACAAGATCTGTGCCCGCTCCGAGCGGATGGGCGCCGATGTCAGCCGCGAAGGCGTGCAGCGCGACCTGCTGCCGCTGATCGAGGGCACGGTCGTCTCGACGAAGCATGGGCCGGTCAAGACCGATCACATCCTGTTCATCGCGTCGGGCGCCTTCCATGTCGCGAAGCCGGCCGACCTCCTGCCCGAGCTGCAGGGACGGCTGCCCATCCGCGTCGAGCTCAAGGCGCTCACAAAGGACGACTTCAAGCGGATCCTGACCGAGACCGAGGCAAGCCTGATCAAGCAGTACGTGGCATTGCTCGCCACCGAAGGCGTCGAGCTCGGCTTCGACGAGGGCGCCATCGACGAGATCGCCTCGCTCGCGGTCGAGGTGAACACGGCAGTCGAGAACATCGGCGCCCGCCGGCTTCACACGGTGCTCGAACGGCTGCTGGAGGATGCGAGCTTCGCCGCCGCGGACATGCCGTCCGGATCGACGATCTCGATCGACCGGAACTACGTCCACGACCACGTGGCGGCGCTGGCCAAGAACGCCGACCTGTCGAAGTTCATCTTGTAGACTATGGCGGCGTCTGTAGGGCGGATGAGCGGAGCGTAATCCGCCGTCCGTCCGAGCCTCCGAGAAACCGGCGGAGTACGCTGCGCTTTTCCGCCCTACGTCCCGGCGGGCTCGCCGACCGTGGCGCCGGCGAGGAAGAGCATGTTGATGGTCTCGCCGTCGTTCGACAAGGGCAGCAGCAGCGCCTCGTAACGCACCGGCTGCTGATCGCCGAGGAGCTCGCCGCGAAACCCCACGGCCTCGCGCGCCTCCACCGCGGCGACATAAGAGCGCACGATGAGGCCGCGCTGGTGGACGTTGGGCCAGTCCTCGACCCACATGTTGGTTGCCTCGAAGCCCAGCGCATCGCGATAGCCGGTGCCTACCAGCCGGTGGCGGAAGCGCAATTGCGGGTGAACCTCGACCAGCGCGACGAAGGGCAGCACGAAGACGAGCTCCCCCGGATCGATGTCGACGCGGGCGAGAAAGGGGCGCTGCCCCCGCTTCGGCTCGAGGATGTGCCAGACCCGCTTGAGCTTCTCCGCGGCCAAGGATTCATCCGACTTCACACGGAACGGGGCGCTGCCGACCGCGCGATCGTCGGGCCCCGTCGTCGGGCCGGCCGGCGCCGGCCGGAAGGCGTCGAAGAGGCGCTTCAACGAGAAGGAACTGGTGGAGTCCATGTCACCGAGCAGCCGGAACCTCGATAACGCCGCAGCCCGATCCGCGACCCCATAGGTGTACTCGCGCACGGGGTCCGACACAATCTGCGTCACGTCCGCGGCTCGCGGAATCGGCGAGTGGGCGGCGCGCCGGCTGGGCGGCTCCCGCCGGTTCCGCTAGAATGCTGGGATTCCGCCCGAATCCGGTGCTCGTCGATGGCCGTTACCGCCCCGGTTCGCGAGACTCTCGCGCTCGAACTCTCCGCCGTGGTCGTCGCGGTGACGGCGGACGAGCCGCGTGTGCTCGCGGTCGACGGCGGCGGCGCGCTTCCCTCGGGACCGCTCGAGCCCGGCCATCGGACGCTCGAGCGCGGCCTCCGCGATTGGGTGGAGGAGCGCACGCGGCTGCCGCTCGGCTATGTCGAGCAGCTCTACACCTTCGCCGATCGCGGCCGCGCGGGAGCGCCGTCGACGCGGGTCATCTCGCTGTCCTATCTGGCGCTCGCGCGCGAAGCCGAGGTGGCGATGCTGCCCGGGGCCGGCTGGCACAACTGGTATCGCTACTTCCCTTGGGAGGATTGGCGCGGCGGGCGCAATGGGCTGGTGGCAGATCGCATCGTCCCGTTGCTCGAAGCCTGGGCGGCGGAGGTAACGGGCGAGGCCGGTCGCGATCGCCGCCGCCGCGTCGCCGTCACCTTCGGGACCGACGAGCGGAGCTGGGACGAGGAGCTGGTGCTCCAGCGCTTCGAGCTCCTCTATGAGGCGCGGCTGGTGCCGGAGGCGCTGCGCGATCTCGGGATCGACGGTCCGGCGCCGCTGCCGGGCGAGCGGATGGCGCTCGACCACCGCCGCATTCTTGCCACCGGGATCGCCCGGCTGCGGGCCAAGATCAAGTATCGGCCGGTGGTGTTCGAGCTGATGCCGGAGAGATTCACGCTGCTGCAGTTGCAGCGTGCCGTCGAGGCGCTGGCCGGACGACGCCTTCACAAGCAGAATTTCCGTCGCTTCGTCGAGGGCCAGAAGCTGGTCGAGGAAGCCGGCGGCTCGTCTTCGGCGAGCGGCGGCCGGCCGGCCAAGCTGATGCGCTTCCGCCGCGAGGTGCTGCTGCGCCGTGCGGTGAGCGGCACCAAGCTGCCGCTGTCCCGCCCGGGGTGATATGGCGGATTGCGCTTCGCTTATCCGCCCTACAGGACGCCGTAGGGCGGATAAGCGAAGCGCAATCCGCCGCCAGTGCTTCCCTTCCGGCGCAGCCTGACGCAATATGAGTCCTCAATGAAATTGGGGAGGGTGCCTGATGCATTGCGGCATGGCCACGGGTTGCGCCAACCACGCGAACATTCCGGACGATCGCTTCCTCCGCGAGGAGATGGCGCAGTGGCTGCTGGCGGACGAGCTGGGCTTCGATTCCCTGTGGATCACCGAGCATCATTTCAGCAACTACTCGGTGAGCCCGGACCCGCTGATGTATCTCTCCTGGCTGGCCGGCCAGACCAGGCGCATGCGGCTCGGGACCCAGGTCCTCGTGGTGCCGTGGCATGACCCCGTCCGGGTGACCGAGCAGATCATTCTCCTCGACCATCTCTCGGGCGGCCGCGCCATCATCGGCTTCGGTCGCGGCCTGGCGCGGCGGGAGTACGAGGGCCTGCGCATCCCGCAGGCGGAGGCCCGCCAGCGGCTGGACGAGGGCATCGACCTCATCATGACGGCGATGGAGACCGGGTTCATCGAGGGCGGCGAGATCTGGAAGCAGCCGCGGCGCGAGCTCAAGCCGAAGCCGTTGCGCTCCTTGAAGGGCCGCGCCTTCACCGGCGCCGGCACGCCGGACTCGCTGACCATGGCGGCAAAGCAGGGGTTGGGGCGGCTCTACCTCAACCAGCCGACCTTCCCGACCGCCGGCGATCCCTGGCTCGAGACTTGGCGCGCCTCCTGGCCCGACGACCCGCCGCCCAAATGCTTCGTGTCGAACCTGGTCTTCGTCGACGACAGCAGCGAGCGGGCGCACGAGACCGGGCGGCGCTACGCCACCACGACCTTCCGCAATGCCATCAAGCATTACGAGATGGATTCGGACCACAATGCCTCGGTAAAGGGCTACGAGACCTACAAGAAGCAGTCGCCGGAGGCCATCGAGAAGCAGATCGAGGCGGTGGCGCAATCGACCGTGTGCGGCACGCCGCAGGAGGTGCTGGAGAAGCTCGAAGGCGTGGTGCGCGAGCGCGATCCGCAGGGCCTGTTCCCGCATTTCTATACCGGCGGGATGCCACACGAGGACGCCGTCCGCAACATGCGGATGTTCGCCCAGCACTGCCTTCGCGAGGTCAAGAGCTGGCCGGCCGAATCGACGATAGGGACCCCGCTGGCGGAGGCCGCATGAGCACGCCCAACCCGTTCGACCCGGGGCTGTTCCGCCCCGAATCGGTCTCCGCCGAGACCGCGGCTTTCAATCGGGCGCTCGGCGACCGGCTCGCCAACGTGCCGAAATGGTGGGAGGACCCGACGGCGATGAGCCGCATCTTCCCGCCGCCGGTACTGTCGCCTCGCGCGCGGAACGATGCGTTCGAGACCAAGGACGGGCGGAAGATCGGGCTGCGCGTGCTGGCGCCGCCGTCGCCGACCGGCATCTACCTGCATATCCATGGCGGCGGTCTGGTGCTCGGCACCGCCGATGGGCAGGACCAGATGCTGGAACGGATCGCCGACAGTACCGGCCTCGTCTGCGTCAGCGTCGAGTACCGGCTGGCGCCGGCGCATCCCTGGCCGGCTGCCTGGGACGATTGCGAGGCGGCGGCGATGTGGCTGGCCGAGAGGGGCAAGTCCGAGCTCGGCGTCGAGCTGGTGGCGATCGGCGGCGAGTCGGCCGGGGCGACGCTGGCGGTGCCGACGATGGTGCGGATGCGCGACAAGCATGGATTCGCCTTCCGGGCCGCGAACCTCACCTTCGGCAATTACGACACCAGCATGACGCCGAGCCAGCGGATCATCGGCCGCAGCTCGGTGCTGCTGCAGACGGTGGATATCGAGCATTGCTCGGACGCCTACGCGCCCGACGTGTCACGCCGTCGCGATCCCGATCTGTCGGCGCTCTATGCCGAGCTGCAGGGGTTGGGGCCGGCGCTGTTCACCGTGGGCACCGGCGATCCCTTCCTCGATGATTCGCTGTTCGTCTATGCCCGCTGGATCGCCGCCGGCAACGAGGCGGAGCTGGCGGTCTATCCCGGCGGGGTACACGGTTTCACCATGTTCCCGATCCCGATCGCCGAGCAGGCGAACCGGCGGATCGACGCGTTCCTGAAGCGGCATAGTTCGGCTTAGCCCCACCCGACCCTCGGCTGCTCCTGCGGCGAAGGACCGGATGGGGGTGCCGGACGTTTCCTCCCTGTTATCGCGACGGGTTCGCCGCGATCGTGTAGCGGACGTAGGCGTCCGAGCGCGTTTCTTCGGACCGTGCGCGCCAGACGCGGAGGGCTTCGTCATAGGTCGCGAACGGTCCGCGGGCATCGGCGGGCCCGTGCATGGTGCGGAAGGTGGTGTCCTTGAACTCGCCGCCGATCACCCAGAACTGGCGGAGTGCCGCGCCGTTGGTCTGCATGCCGTACATTTCTTGGCGTCTCCCTAATCCCGGTCTTCGTCAGTGGAACTGCGCCGCCTCGGTCGAGCCGGCCATGGCGGTCGTGCTCGAGCTGCCACCCGAAATCGCGACCGACACTGCGTCGAAGTAGGAGGTGCCGACCTCCCGCTGGTGGCGGGTGGCGGTGTAGCCCTGCTTCTCGGCCGCGAACTCGGCCTGCTGCAGCTCGGAATAGGCGCCCATGCCGCGCGCCGCGTAGCCGCGGGCGAGCTCGAAGGTGGCGTAGTTGAGGCTGTGGAACCCGGCCAGGGTGACGAACTGGTACTTGTAGCCCAGCGCCGCCAGATCCTCCTGGAACCGCTCGATCTGCTCCGGCTGAAGCTTGGCCCGCCAGTTGAACGAGGGCGAGCAGTTATAGGCCAGCAGCTTGCCCGGGAACTCGGCGTGGATGCGGTGGGCGAACTCGGTTGCCTCCTCGAGATTCGGCTCCGAGGTTTCCCACCACACGAGGTCGGCATAGGGGGCGTAGGCGAGGCCGCGCGCGATCGCGTGCTCGACGCCCTGGTCGTGCTTCAGGCGGTAGAAGCCTTCCGGCGTACGCTCGCCGGTCAGGAACCGGTGGTCGCGCGGGTCGACGTCGCTGGTCAGCAGCTGCGCCGAATGCGCGTCGGTGCGGGCGACGACCAGCGTGTCGACGCCCATCACGTCGGCGGCGAGCCGCGCGGCGTTGAGCGTCCGGATGAACTGCTGGGTCGGCACCAGCACCTTGCCGCCGAGATGGCCGCACTTCTTTTCGGAGGCGAGCTGGTCTTCGAAATGGACGCCTGCGGCGCCCGCCTCGATCATCCCCTTCATCAGCTCGAAGGCGTTCAGCGGCCCACCGAACCCGGCCTCGGCATCGGCGACGATCGGCGCGAACCAGTAGGTGCCCGACTTGCCTTCCATGTGGTCGATCTGGTCGGCGCGCTGGAACGCCTTGTTGATGCGGCGGACCACCTCGGGAACGCTCGAGGCGGGATAGAGGCTCTGGTCGGGATACATCTCGCCGGCATTGTTGGCGTCGGCGGCGACCTGCCAGCCCGAGAGATAGATCGACTGAAGCCCGGCCTTGACCATCTGCATGGCCTGGTTGCCGGTGAAGGCGCCGAGCGAGCGGACGAAATCCTGCTCGTGCAGCAGCCGCCACAGCCGCTCCGCGCCGAGCTCGGCCAGCGTGTAGCGGATCGGGATCGAGCCGCGCAGCCGTGCGACATCAGCCTGGCTGTAGTCGCGCTTGATTCCGGCGAAGCGGTTCGAGGGGAATTCGAAAGGCATCAGGAAGCGTCCCTTGTAAACTCCATACGGGACGACAACGCCAGAGGACGGCGAATAGTTCAATAACTCATTGACCAGCCGGTGAAATCCCGATAGTGACCAGACAGGTTTGCATTTGCAAACTGTCATATTGTGAAGGATTCACAAGATGGCGGCGACACGGATCGGCGGCAAGCTGCGGCGGCTCCGGCGGGAGCGCAAGCTCACCCAGGCCCAAATGGCGGCCGAGCTGGGCGTGAGCGCCTCCTATCTGAACCTGCTCGAGCACAATCAACGCCCGGTCACCGTGCCGGTGCTGATCAAGCTGGCGCAGCGTTTCCAGATCGATATCGAGAGCTTCAGCGACGACGACGACGCGCGGCTGATCAACGACTTGATGCAGGCCTTCGCCGACCCGCTCTTCGACGTCCACGAGGTGACGGCGCCGGAGCTCAAGGAGGTGGTGGCGCTCTCGCCGGGCATCGGCCAAGCGGTGCTGACGCTCTACCAGGCCTATCGCGCCTCCTCGGGCGGGCCGGCGGCGGCGCGGCTCGATGAGCAGACCTGGTCGGAGACGCCGACCGGCATGCCGTCGGAGGAAGTCTCGGACTTCCTGCAGCAGCGCGGCAACTATTTCCACGCGCTGGAGCTCGCCGCGGAGGGGCTGTGGCAGGAGCATGGACTCGCCTCCGGCACACTCTACCAGGATCTCGTCCGCGTGCTGGCGACCCGCTACGCGGTCGACGTGGTGGTGCTGCCGGCCCATGCGATGGGCGGCGCGCTCCGCGAGTACCGGCCGCTCACCCGCCGCCTGACGCTTTCGGAGATGCTGCCGCCCTCCAGCCGGGTCTTCCAGCTCGCCCATCAGCTGGCGCTGCTCGGCTGGCATCGCGAGCTCGAATCGGCGACGGCGACCGGCAAGTTCACCTCCGACGAGGCGATGATGCTGGCCCGCGTGGCGCTGGCCAACTACTTCGCCGCCGCGGTGATGATGCCCTACCGCCGTATCCGCGAGGCGGCGGACGAGGTGCGCTACGACATGGCCGTGCTGGAGCAACGCTTCGGTGCCAGCTTCGAGCAGATTTGCCACAGGCTGACCACCCTGAGGCGGCCCGGCGACGAAGGCGTGCCGTTCCATCTCGTGCGAGTCGACATCGCCGGCAACATCTCCAAGCGCTTCAGCGGCTCCGGCATCCCGATCGCGCGGTTCGGCGCCGCCTGCCCGCGCTGGAACGTCTACGACGCTTTCGCCACGCCGGGCATGCTGCGGGTCCAGGTGAGCCAGATGCCGGACGGCACACGCTATTTCTGCATCGCCCGCACGGTCGCGCCGATGGGCCGCGAGGCGGCACGCAGCGTGTTCGGCCAGCGGGTGAGCCGGCTCTCGATCGGCCTCGGCTGCCAGCTTGGCGAGGCGCGGCGCCTCGTCTATTCCGACGGGCTCGCCCTCGACGATCCGCAGATCGCCACGCCGATCGGCGTCAACTGCCGCATCTGCGAGCGCTCCGACTGCGCCGACCGCGCCATGCCGTCGCTCTTGCGCAAGCTGTCGATTGACGAGGACCGGCGCGGCGTCTCGGCGTACTCGCCGGCGGGATAGCTATCCGCAGATGGCGCAGATGCGCGCAGATTCTCTAACCTCATTGCGAGCGTCAGCGAAGCAATCCAGGGGCTACAGTCTCGAACCTCTGGATTGCTCAGCTCCGCCCGCAATGACGGCAATGGCCCGATCGGCGCGCATCTGCGTCATCTGCGGATCACGACCCGCGGCGACGCGCCGGCCGCAGCGAGGAAGTCGAGAAGATCACCAAGCGCCAGCGCGACGCAGCCTTCGGTCGGCACGTAGTCCGGCCGCGCGGCGTGGAGGAAGATCGCGCTGCCTTTGCCGGGCACCACGGGGTCGTCGTTGTAGCCGAGCGGGACGATAAGGTCGTAGACCCCGTCCTCGCGCCACAGTCTCTCGGCGCTGACGGGATAGGGCAGCCGGACCAAGCGGTTGTAGGCCGGATCGCCGGGCGCGTCGCACCAGCCGTCTTCCGGGGCAAGCGCCGTCCTGGGCAACGCCGTCCGCGGCTCGGCCAGGTGGTCCGGCCGCCAATAGACCAAGCGGCAGGGGAAGATGCCGGCGGGTGTCGCGCCGTCGCCTTCGCGCTTGTCGGCACAGATGCCGCCCCGCCCAATCGCGCACCTGACCGTCCGGCCGGCGAACCGTGCGGCGCCGTCGCCGGTGACGATCAGGTCCACGCCATCTCCATCGCGGTTCTCAGTCGGCGAAGTTCATCCGGCAGACTGCGGGCCGCTTGAGCCGCTCGTCTGCCAGGATGCACAGATAGTCGGCGTGCAACGGATGTGCCGAATCCGCGACGTCGTTCTCGGCAAGTTCGTTGTCCTTGTAGGCACCGAAATTCCACAGGCGCTGGAACTGGATCTTGTCGGCTCCCCAGGCCTCGCCGAGCTCCACGAAGTGAGGCATCTCCAGGTAGTTCCGCCGCTGGACGACGAAATTCACGATCAGATGCCGGATCTCGTGGTCCCGGCGCAGCCGGCCGATGAACTCCATGTTGGCGAGGATCGTCTCCCATTTCCCGGGCCGCCGTACCTCCTCGTAGGTCTCCTTCGTCGCCGCGTCGATCGAGACGCTGATCGTCTGCACCATCGCCCTTGCGCGGCCGATCGACTGCCATTCCCGCGACGTCAGGAGCAATCCGTTCGTGAGCAGTTCCAGCCGCGTGCCCGGATACTCCTCCGGCGCCAGCTTCGCCAGAGTGCGGCGGAAGTGCTTCGACGCGAAGGGATCGCCCGATCCCGTCATCGAGACATGCGCCCCGCCTTGCCGGAGCATCGGCAGGACCGTATCGTCCATGTAGCGGTCGAGATGATCCCGCAGCTCCGTCTTTGCGGTGAAGATCTCGGTGCGGCAGGTCGGGCAGGCCAGGTTGCAGCTGCGATCGTGGCAGAGATAGACCTGCTTGGGTGCAACATCGATCTTGGTGAGTCTGCTCGCGACGATGTTGCCGAACAGCGGATGACTCACCATCTCCTTTTTACTCGGGAGTGTTCCATTGACGATGTGCGGGCAGATGCGCCGGCTGCAGTAGGTGAAATCGCCGTCATGGACGGACCGTCGGATCTCCTGCGCCACCGCGCCGTTCCAGATGTCCTCCCAGTGCCCGTACTCGCGGAACCCGTCGAGGGGATAGGGCAGCCAGCCGTTGCAGCAGCAGGCATAGACGCTGGGTGTCGCATCGGCCGCGTCCGACGAGCTGCAGCTGTTGTAGGTCGTGAAGGGCGCCGGGCAGAACCGGTCCCGCAGGTCACGCGTCGTAATCGCCGTGGCCGACGCGCTGGGTTCGCGATCGCCCTTGGGCGACGCGCGATAGAGCAGGCGTTGCGCCGCGAGGCACGCGCTATGGACCGCGAGAAGCCGCAACGCCCAATTGGTCGCCACGGTCGCCTCGCCGCGGTCGAGGGCCTCCATGCCCGACAGAAGGAGCGCCGGCGGCCAATCCGCCGGCCCCTTCGCCAGCTCCTGCAGCAGGTCCTGCCGGGCCTGAGGCCGATCGCCGGCGAGGGCGTCGAGCACGCACCGGAGGATCTCCGACTGAACCAGGAAGTCGTCCTGGTAGGAACTCTGCTCACGGCTCCGGATCGGGACGCTGCGATGGCAAAGATCGACGCCGTCCGCCTTGCGGACTAGGCCCTTCACCACGCCGGCAATCACTTCCGGCCGCTGGAACCGGCGATAGTCAACGACCGACTGCTGGACTGGGTCTGAGAGCACAATGGCCGTGAACCGCCCGAGCGCCGGCTCGATCGAGGCGAAGCCCGGGGCAGGGACGAGACTTCGGCGGATTCGCCGGCTCAGATCCGGCGCGACCAGCGAGGCCCGGCGGCGACGTGATCGATCGATGAGACGGCCGATAAGAGGGACTTTCCGTGCGATCGCTGCCGCCTGGCGCAGGATCGTTCTCGTCGCAAGATCAGCGGTGGCCACCCCATCTGGGCGTTCCGTCGCGAGAACCTGCGTGTTGTCCCCCGAGCCTGCCATCCCCGCCTGCTGGGCTGGCGTGTCAGCGCACGCCCGGCCTTCCCCGACTCATGCGAAAATTATAGCAGCTGATACCCGGAGGAGTCGATCCGGCTGGTCAGAACAGATGCCCGCTCCGCACCGCCTTGGTGCGGAGATAGTCGCGGTTGTGGGCGTTGGCGGCGAAGGCGTGGGGCACCCGCTCGATCACCTCGATGCCGTGGCGGGCAAGGGCTGCCACCTTGTCGGGATTGTTGGTCAGTAGCCGCACCCGCGTGAAGCCCAGGTCGCGCAGCATCTCCGCAGCCGGCTGGTAGACCCGCTCGTCGGCGGCGAAGCCCAGCTGCTCGTTGGCGTCGACCGTGTCGAACCCGGCATCCTGCAGCCGGTAGGCGCGGAGCTTGTTGACGAGGCCGATGCCGCGGCCCTCCTGGGCGAGATAGACCAGCACGCCGCCGCCCGATTCGGCGATGACGCGGATGGCGCCGCGCAACTGCTCGCCGCACTCGCAGCGCAGGCTCGCCAGCAGGTCGCCGGTGAAGCATTCGGAATGGACCCGCGTCAGCACCGGCTGGGTGGGATCGGGCTCGCCGATCAGGATCGCCAGATGGTCGGTGCCGCCGTCATCGGGGCGGAAGGCGACGATGCGCGCTTCCTCGGCATCGGCCAGCGGCACCCTGGCGTCGACGACCCGGCGCAGCGTGCGGGCGAGCACGCTGCCATGCTCGAAGACGGTGGCGATGCCCAACTCGACGATGCCGGCCTGGCGGACCAGCTCGGCGGCGCGGGCCGACATGGCGAACATCACCGTGGCAGGCAGCAGGCGGGCCAGCCGGGCCAGCTCGATCGCCGCCGCGGCGGTGCCGTCGGCCGGCGCCTCGCGCGGCGTCACCGAGTCGGGCGGCAGCGCCAGGACCAGCGTCGGATCGGCCAGCTGGTTGAGCCGGCTTGCCGGACCCGCCTCGGCCAGCACCAGCTCGACCGCCTCGGAGCCGCGCTCCTCGGTGCAGAGCCCCAGCGCCGCAGCGCGCCGGCGCGTCACCGCCATGACCGGAGCGCAGCCGGTGATCGCCACCGCTCGGGCCAGCGAGCCGTCGTCGGCGGTCTCGGCTGCCTGGATCAGGGTCGCGCGGTCGCCGTCGCGCAGCAGCACGAAATCGCCGCAGCGCAAGTCCGCGATCGCCCGGTTCATCTCGTGCGGCCGGGCGGCCCGCGCGATCTCGTCCGCGGCGATCAGTCTCGGCAGAAGCTCGTTCACGTGCCTTAGATATGGCGGTTCCGGGCCGATGTCAGTACGGAGTCGGCGCAGGGCCGCTCCGTGCCGGGTTTCTGAGGGAAAATGCGCGATGCGCCGGTTGCTCTACGTCGTCGCCGGACGCTTCGCCGCGGTCACGGGCTCCATCGTCTACGCAAGGCGGATCCTGGGCGAGCTGCCGGCGCTCGGTTGGGAAGCGACGGCCGCCGAGTTCGAGATTCCGGGACCGGAGCCTTCCGCCGCCGCGGTCAAGGAAGCCGCGGCGCTGCTTGCCCGCGCGCCCGACGGCAGCGCCGTGGTCCTCGACGGCGAGACGCTGCCGGCCTTCCTGCCATCGCTTGCGGCCCATGCCGGGCGGCTGCGCCTCGTGGCGCTCCTTCACCATTCGCTGGCCGCGGAGACCGGACTCGATGCGGCGACATCCGAGCGCTTCCGCGCAATCGAGACAGCGGCGCTGAGAGCGGTGCGGACCGTGATCTGCCCTAGCCGCATGACCGCCGACACAGTCGCCGGCTATGGCGTCGCCGATGCGCGGATCGCAATCGTCCGGCCTGGGCTCGACCGGATCCCCTCTCCGCCCCTTTGGGGGGGAGAGGGTCAGGGTGAGGTGGGGAGCGCTCAGCCCGTTCCGACGGCCCACCTCACCCTCCCGCTGCGCGGGTCCCTCCCTCTCCCCCCTGAAGGGCGGAGAGGGTGTGTCCGCCTCCTCGCCATCGGCTCGGTCATCCCGCGCAAGGGCCATGCGCTGCTGGTCGAGGCGCTGGGCGGGCTCAAGGATCTCGATTGGCGCCTGACGATCGTCGGCAGCCTTGACCGCGACGCCGGCGCCACGGCGGCGCTGCGCCACGCGATCACGGCGGGCGGCGTCGGCGATCGCGTGACGCTCGCGGACGGGCACCCGCCGGAGCGCATGGCGGACTACTACGCCGCGGCCGATCTCTTCGTGCTTGCCTCGTTCCACGAAGGCTACGGCATGGTCTATGCCGAGGCGATGGCGTACGGCCTGCCGGTGATCGCGACCGCGGCCGGCGCCGTGCCGGAGGTGGTGCCGCCGGCGGCCGGCGCCCTCGTCCCGCCCGGCGACCGTGCAGCACTGCAGGCAGCACTCCGGCGGCTGATCGCTGACGGGGAGCTGCGGCAGCGCTGCGCGGCCGCGGCGCTCGCGCATGCAAGAACATTCCCGGAGTGGCATGAGAGCGCGGCGCGGTTCGCCGCCGCGCTCGTCTAGGCGCGGCCGAATCGACGGATGCCCCCGCCCGGTCCCGGTGCTACGATGCCTTCGGCGCGACCGGGGGCGGCGCGGGGAGGGCGGCTACGTCATGAAGATTCGGACGAAATTCAACCTCGCGATCCTCGGGGTGTTCGTGGTGGGGCTTGCCGGCACGGCGGTGCCGCTCCAGCAGGTGCAGGAGGACGAGGCGCGTGCCGAGGTGCTGCAGGATGCACGCATCATGATCGCCGCGGCGGACGCCATCCGCGACTACACCGACAAGGAGATCTTTCCGCTCACCGGCATCGACAAGAACGGCAAGTTCGTGGCGCAGGCCATCCCATTCTATGCTGCGGTGACCAACTTCCAGCGCGTGCACAAGCAGTATCCAGACTACAGCTATCGCGAAGCGACGCTAAACCCGACCAATCCGATCGACCGCGCCACCGATTGGGAATCCGACCTCATCAACAACTTCCGTGACCGGCCGACGCTGACCGAGTTTGTCGGCGAGCGCCAGACCCCGACCGGGCCGTCGCTCACGCTGGCCGAGCCGATCAAGGTCGACGCCGAGGATTGCCTCACCTGCCATAGCACGCCGGCCCGGGCGCCGCAGGCGCAGCTGGCGGTCTACGGCAGCGCCAACGGCTTCGGCTGGCAGATGAACGAGATCGTCGGCGCACATGTGGTCTCGGTGCCGATGTCGGTACCGCTCGCCAAGGCGCGGACCAGCTTCATCACCTACATGCTGATCCTGGCCGCCGTGTTCCTGGTGATGACCTTGGTTCTCAACTTCCTGCTGCATTTCGTCGTGACCAAGCCGGTGGTGCGGATCGCCGGCATTGCCGAGCAGGTCAGCCTTGGCAACGAGAACGTCGAGGAGTTCGAGGCCAAGGGCAACGACGAGATCGCCTCGCTCTCGCAATCCTTCAACCGGATGCGGCGGAGCCTGGAAAGCGCGATGAAGATGCTGGGGAACTGATGGCGGAGGGGCGGCCGGGCGGGGAGACGCTGCCGCGGCCGTTGGGCCGCTACAGCCTGATCGGGGTGCTGGGACGCGGCGCCATGGGCGTCGTCTACCGCGCCCACGACCCGATGCTTGACCGTGCGGTGGCGATCAAGCTGGTGCGCGCGGATCTGCTGGAGCCGGCGGAACGGCAGGAGTTCCTCGACCGGTTCCGCCTCGAGGCGCGGGCGGCGGCGCGGTGCAGCCATCCGAACATCGTCTCGGTATTCGATTTTTCCGACGATGCGGCGGCGCCCTCCATCGTCATGGAATTGGTCGAGGGCGAGACGCTGCAGCAGCGGCTGCGCGCCGCGCCGCCGCTGCCGCCCGCCGAGGCGATCGCCATCGCCCGCCAGATGCTCGATGCGCTGGGCTACGCACATGCCCAGGGCATCGTCCATCGCGACGTCAAGCCGGCGAACGTCATTGCGCTTAGGAACGGCCGGATCAAGCTGATGGATTTCGGCGTCGCGCGGGTCGGCGGCGTAAACCTGACCCAGGCCGGGATGATGGTCGGCACGCTGCGCTACATGGCGCCCGAGCAGGCGGCGGGCCGGGAGATGGATCACCGGGCGGATCTCTTCGCGGCGGCCGTGGTGGTCTACGAGATGCTGACGGATGCCACGCCCTTCCCGGGCAGCACGGCGGGCGAGCTGCTGACGCGGCTGGTCGGTCCTGAGCCGGCCGATCTCGCGGCGCTCCGGGGCGGCTTGGCGGGGTTCGCGCCGATTTTCCGGCGGGCGCTGGCCAAGGCTCCGGCCGAGCGCTACCCCACCGCGGCGGCGCTCGCCGAGGCGCTGGGGCAGGTCCCGGTCGTCGATGCGGGAGATGCGACGGTCGTCGCCGCCCGCCCGGTGCCGGCGGCCCTCACCGGCACCCTCCTCGACTCGATCGAGAAAACCCTCGCCACCTATGTCGGGCCGATCTCGCGGGTGCTGGTCCAGAAAGCGGCCTCCGGCACGGCGGATGCCGACGAGTTCTACACGCGGATCGCCAACGAGATTCCGCGCGAAGAGGATCGCCGACGCTTCCTGGCTGCAGCAGGGCGAAGCTCGGCGGGCGCTCCGGCGGCCACCGTCGTGACCACACCGCCCGCAGCGGCGGGGCTGCCGGCCGAGGCTGTCGCGGCCGCGCAGGCGATCCTCGCGAGCTTCATCGGCCCGATCGCCAAGGTGGTGGCGCGCGAGGCCGCCAAGGACGCCGGCACGCTCGACGCGCTCCGCGACAAGATGCTGCTCCAGCTTCAGCGGCCGGACGAGCAGGCTCGCTTCCGCCAGCGCTTCAAGGCCGAGATCGAAGGGAAATTCCAGGAGGTTCGATGATGTCGTCCCGCATTCTCCTTCCCGGGCTGGCGGTCATGCTGCTGGCCGGCGCAGCGGCCGCCCAGGATTCGAGCGGCCAGGATACCGGCAACGACCGGTTCAAGATGCTCCACGAGGCGGAGAAGAAGAGCCAGGAACAGCAGGCGACGCCGCCGGCGGAGGCAACGTCCGCAACGCCTGCCGCCCCCGCGCAGGACGCCGCCCCTGCGACACCTCCGGCCGAAACCGCGCCCGCCGCGTCGGCTGCACCGCCTTCGCCTGCCGCAACCCCGGTCGCCGCCAAGCCCGCGTCCGCGCCGAAGAAGGTCCAGAGCGAGGCCGATCTGCTGACCCGGAAATACAACAAGGACATTTTCGACAAGCCCAAGGCATCGACGAAGCCGCAATCCTGAGCCAGGCGCTCGACAGGAGAGTTCGGGGTCGTGGATTGCGCCCGCGGAATCGGGCGCCTATCCTTCACATGTCCAAGCGATGACAGTCTGAAGGATGAGATGGAAGCGGCCGGCCGCAGGATCCTGCTCATCGACGGCGATCCCGTCTCCCGGCAGGCCCTCGCCGAGCAGCTGGCGCCGGCCTGCGGCGTGCCGATCGTTGCGGATTCGGCGAAACAGGGATTGGCCGCGCTCGCGGAAGCGGCCTGCGATCTCGCAATCTTGGCGCCGCCGTTGCACGATACGGCGGTCGAAGATTCGCTCCGGATGCTGCGGGCTGCCGCCCCGCTCGTACCGATCCTGCTGTTGACTGGTACGGACCTGCTTGCCATCGACGGCGGGGCGCCGCAGCCGGACGAGATTCTAACCCGGCCGGTCCGCCTCAACCTGCTGCTCGAACGGGTCGAGGCGCTGGCGGCACGGCGTGCCGGCGGCAGGCAGGCGATCGGCCCCTATCGCTTCCGTCCGGCCGAGAAGCTGCTGATCGATCCCGACGGGGAACGCGAGATTCGTCTGACCGAGAAGGAGGTGGCGATCCTCGACTACCTGCTGCAGGCGGGCGACCGCACGATCACCCGCGAGTTGCTGTTGAATGAGGTATGGGGTTACAATTCGGGTGTTACGACGCATACCCTGGAGACGCATGTCTATCGCTTGCGTCGGAAGATCGAAGCGGATCCGGGCAGGGCCGAGATCCTGATCAGCGAGGCAGGGGGATACCGGCTTGCGCTTGGGGGGGTGCCGGGGGAATGACGATGGGCCAAGACGATCCATGAACGACGCCGCGCCCGTCGGCCGGACGAGGGCGGCGCGCCCGGCCAAGGGCGGCGCGACCAAGCCGGCGCCGGTCGGCAAGGACAAGCGCGCCGCACGGGCGGATTTCTCGACGACGTTCTGGGGCGTCCGCGGCTCGATCCCCGTCCCCGGCCCCGAGACCCTGCGTTACGGCGGCAACACGCCCTGCGTCGAGGTGCGCTGCGGCGGCCATCTCCTGATCTTCGACGCCGGCACCGGCATCCGGCCGCTCGGCGACCGGCTGGAAACGCTCTCGCCGCCGTTGCACTTCGATATCTTCCTCAGCCATACGCACACGGACCACATCAACGGCCTGCCGTTCTTCGCGCCGGCCTTCCGGGCGCAGAACACGCTGCGCATCTGGGCCGGCCATCTCCTGCCGGAGCACACGATCAAGCAGGTGCTCGACACCATGATGTCCGATCCGCTCTTCCCGATCCCCGTGGATGCGTTCGCGGCCGATCTCGCCTTCATCGACTTCCATCCGCGCGAGACGCTGAACCCGCATCGCGGGGTGACGCTCCGGACGGCGCCGCTCAACCACCCCAACCGGGCGACCGCCTATCGCGTCGACTTTGACGGCAGGTCGGTCTGCTACGTCACCGACACCGAGCACTTCGACGACCGGCTGGACCACAACATCGTCGAGCTGATCCGCGGCGCCGATATCGCGATCTACGACGCGATGTTCACCAACGAGGAGTACCAGACGCGGCGCGGCTGGGGCCATTCGACCTGGGAGGAAGGGCTCCGCCTCGCCGATGCCGCCGAGGTCAAGACGCTGATCCTGTTCCACCACGCGCCCAGCCGCACCGACGATGAGCTGGACCGGCTGGCCGAGGCGGTGGACCGCCTTCGCCCCGGCACGATGTTCGCGCGCGAGGGGATGATCCTGCGGCCGTGACGACGTGCCGGCGGTTCGGCTGGACCGCGCTTCTGGGATCGATCCTGCTCGCCGCCGTGCCGGCGATGGCCGAGGCTCCGGCGTTCACCCAGCTCGACCAGGCGATCCGCGCCGAGATGGCGGCCGGCATGAGTCCCGGCCTTGCCGCCGCGGTCGTGCACGGTCCCGACCTCGTGTGGTCAGCGGAATACGGGTCCGCTGATGTCGAGGCGAACCGCCCGGTCGGGCCCTCGACCCGCTTCGTGCTCGGTTCCGTGTCGAAGCTTTTCACCGCGCTCGCGATCGTGCAGCTGCGCGACGCCGGGAAGCTCGACCTCGACGATCGCGTGACGAAGCACCTGCCGTGGTTCCGGCTGGCCGGCGAGGACCATCCCACGATCACCCTGCGCGAACTTCTGCTGCAGCTGGGCGGCCTGCCGCGCGATCCACTGGGCGGGTCGTGGGAGGCGCGGACCATGCCGAGCCGCGAGGCGCTGATCCGCGACATCCCGCAAGAAGAGCAAGCCCTGCCGCCGGAGACGCAGTGGAAATACTCGAACCTCGGCTACGCGGTGCTGGGGCTGGTGGTCGAGGCGGCGTCCGGAGAGACCTATACCGACTATGTCCGCCGCCATATCCTCGAGCCGCTAGGCATGAACGGCACGATAGTCGATCCGCGGCCCGACACGCCGGATCTCGCCATCGGCTATGGGCTGCGCCATGGCGGCACGCGTGAACGGCGGGAGTTCCTGGCGACCGGAGGGATGCTGCCGGCGGCGGGTGTCGCCTCGACGGCGCGCGACATGGCACGGTTCGCCGGCTGGATGTTGGCGGAGTCCGACGGTCCGGTGCTCTCGGCGCAGAGTCGTCGCGAGATGCTGCGCGGGCAGGCGGCCGTCGCCGACGGCTGGGCCGGGCAGGGCCTGGGCTTCGAGCTGCGCCGCGTGGGCGGCAGCGTGCGGATCGGCCATGCCGGCCGTGCCGCCGGCTACGCCGCGCGCTTGGAGATCGATCCGGTGCACCGGCTGGGCGTCGTCGTGCTTGCGAATGCCGACGATGCGTCGCCGACGCGGCTCGCCGACCGCGCCTTCGCGCTGGCGGCGCCCGCCTTCGAGCCGGCGCCCACGGCGGCGACGGCCGATCCCAGCTGGCAGCGCTATGTCGGGACCTATGTGTTCGGCGACGGCATCAACCATTTCGCGCTGGTCGACGGCCGGCTCGCCTGGGTCGATCCGACGGCGCCCGATCCGGCGAAAAGCCGCATTCCGCTGGAGCCCGCCGGGCCGGACCGGTTCCGCTTCACCGCCGGCGGGCTGATCGGCGAGACGGTGACGTTCGAGGCCGATTCCACCGGGCGGATCGTCCGGTTGCACGCCGGCGGCACGGCCTATTCGAGAGAGTGACGGGATGATCGACTGGTTGACGGCCCAGCTCCAGGCGCCCGGCGCGCTCGCCGCCTTCCTCCAGGCGGCCGCCGTAATCGCCGTGCTGCTGGTGGTGTTGACCCGCTCGTCGCGCGAGACCGCCCGCCGCCGCGCCGCCGAGCGCCGCGAGGCCGATGCGATGGCCGAGATCGCCGATCATGCCTGCGACCTCGTGGTCGCCGTGGCCGACGCGATGCGCGACGAGGTCAATGCCCACGAGTTCGCCGAGACCTTCGAGCGGCGCCAGCTCATCGACGCCGACCTGATGCTGGACGCGATTCCGCCGCATGCGTTGCCGTCCCTCGGCCTGCTGCGGCCGCTCTTCGAGCTGCGCTGGGCGGTCGAGCGCAGCCTGGAGCTGGCCGAATGGCTGGTCGACGCGGTGCGCGACGCCGAGCGCGATGGCTGGCGCGAAGCGGCCGAGGAGATCGCCGGCATCGCCGAGCGGGCAGCGCTCGCCGCCGAGTCCTTCCGCCGCTTCGCCCGCTCGGCCGGTCGTTAGGCCAGCTCGACGATCACCGGCACGTGGTCGGAGGCGCTCTCCCAGCCGCGCATCTCGCGCAGGATCGTCGCCGATTCGAGGCGCGGCATCAGCTCGGGCGTCAGCCAGATATGGTCGAGACGCCGGCCGCGGTCGCTAAGGCTCCAGTCGCGGTTGCGGTAGCTCCACCAGCTGTAGAGCTTGCGCTCGGGCGGCACGAAATGGCGCACCGCATCGACGAATTTGGCGCCGGCCTGGAGCCGGCCGAGCTTCTCCACCTCGATCGGCGTGTGGCTGACCACGGTCAGGAGCTGCTTGTGCGACCAGACGTCGTGCTCCAGCGGCGCGATGTTGAGGTCGCCGACCAGGATCATCTTCCCCGCCCGCCCGGCGAACCACGCCGCGATCTCGTCGACGAACCGCAGCTTGTGCGCGAATTTCGGGTTCTCGACCGGATCGGGAATGTCGCCGCCGGCCGGGATGTAGAGGTTGTGGAGCTCGATCCCGCCGTCGATCCGCACCCAGCCGTGCCGGCAGTCGGTCCGCTCGCACCAGCTCTGCGTCGTGCTCTCGCCTTGGAAGGGCAGGCGCGACAGGATCGCGACGCCGTTATAGCCCTTCATCCCGTGCACCAGCCGGTAGCGGTAGCCGATCGCGTCCAGGGCCTCCCCCGGGAAGAACTCGTCCGGCGTCTTGGTCTCCTGCAGGCACAGCACGTCCGGCCGCTCCGTCTCCAGGAAGCGGACGACATTGCCGATCCGCAGGCGGACCGAATTGATGTTCCAGGTGGCGATCTTCATGAGCGGGACGTTCTATCTCCTACGACGGGCACCAGCCTGTAGCCGGACATACCCGGCATTTCCAGCCCTGCCGCGCTACGGCGAGCCTCCTGGGGGCAGAGCTGCAAGCTCGTCAGACCGATCGTCGATTCCCATCCACTCGAGTCCGCCCGGCAGATCGTCGGGCGCGAAGTCGACGTGAAGCACGCGGCGTTGGTTGGGCGATCGGCTCCGTTCCGACGAGTGGAGAATCGGCGTGGCGTAGACCCAAACGTCCCCTGTGGATGCGGGACACGCAATCGAACCGAGACGGGCGGCGAGCCGAGATGCCGCCGTCGCGGCAATCCGGCCGAGACGATGCGAGCCGGGGGCGATCAGCAGCGGCGAATTCTCGGCGTCGCAGTCGTCGAGATGCGCGCGCAATGTGATCATGGACGCGAGGACGGGGAACGGCGGTTCGACATGGGGCACCCCGTCCTTCACCGACCAAGGGCCGAACCCGGTGACCTCGACCCGTCGCCTGACGGCGATCGTCCGATCCTGATGCCAGGGCACGGCCCAGTTGGTGGTGGCCTTCTTGTCGAACAGCACGGCGCGGACAGGCCGGCTGCCGGCGCCGAGGATCGATCGCGCCAGCCGCCCGATGCAACCGCCCGGTCCGAGCGGATCAAGAAGGCCGGGATTGCCGAACAGTCGGGCGCCCGCCCGGCTGGGCGGTAATCCATCGGCGAGCTCTCGAAGGGAAGAGATCTCCGCCGATGTGAGCAGCGCTCTGTAGCGTTCGGCGCCGAACGCTGAGAGGTTATCAGGATTCAGCTGCTCGCTCGCCAGGTAAGATCTCTGAGGCATCGTCCCATCGATGCCAGAGGATAGAACCGATCGCAACGGAGCGGCCCCGGAATCAGAACGGCGTCCGGAGGGGGGACCGGACGCCGTCTTGATGATTCCGGCCGAGGGGGCGGGCCGGTCATCTATACGAAGTTCCGTTGGGGGAGCCCGATCAGCAGGGGAACCAGTCGGGCGGCCGCTCTAATGTCTGGCCACTTCGTGGGGAATCGATTTGGGGCTGGTTTCGGGGGAATCAATTGCGGCGCATGCATGGCCGGCGGCTGATCCCTGCATGGACCGGAGGGCTCGCGTCGCGGTCAGCGTACCTGGCCCGGCGCGGCACTCTTGTTCGGCTGCGCCGGGAGCTTGAAGAGGGCCGAATCGATGGCGCCGCCGGGCTGCGGATCGGTGAGCGCGACCGATGTCGTATGGCCCTGCGCGTCGAGCACGGTCCATTGCCGCAGGACCAGCGGATCGTCGGAGAAGACCAGCGTGATCGAGCCGCTACGCGGGTCCTTGGTCTCGACGCAAGAG
>DATGFU010000116.1:0-6922 GCA_035308865.1 Allostellaceae bacterium
GAACGGCCCCTGCCGTGCAACGAGGTATTCCAAGACGTTCCAGACGCCCCGTGGCAGCACCCGCCAGGAGATGCCGTACGAGGTCGGATCGTCGGTCCGCATCTGCACGGCCGTCGCCGGGTGATCGCGCAGCCCCTGCCCCACCGACTTGCGGTCGAGCACCGGCGCGATGCCCAACGCAGCCAGGGCTGCGGCATCGCCGATCCCTGACAGCATCAGGAGCTGCGGCGAGCCGAAGGCGCCGGCCGAGAGGATGACCTCCCGCCGTGCCTCGATAATCGACCGCTCC
Organism: Allostellaceae bacterium; assembly: GCA_035308865.1. Taxonomy (GTDB): domain Bacteria; phylum Pseudomonadota; class Alphaproteobacteria; order ATCC43930; family CGMCC-115725; genus DATGFU01. Next base: position 290 of record DATGFU010000116.1, read on the forward strand.
CCGCCGCGCTCGATCTCGATGCCGGTTGCGCGGCCGGCCGTTACGACGATGCGGGTGACCAGCGCGTCGGTGACGACCGAGAGGTTCTGCCGATGGCGCACCGGGTCGAGATAGGCCGTGACGCCCGATTCACGCCGTCCGCGGCGGATGGTTGCCTGGCGCCGGTTGAAACCCTCCGGGTGCGGACCCGCGAAGTCGTCGCAGCGTCGGAACTGAAGCGAGTCCGTGGCTTCCAGGAAATTGTCGATCAGCTTGTTGGGACGCGGAATGTCGATGACGTTCATCGGCCCGTCGCGGCCGTGCAACGGCGACCTCTCCCAGGTCTCGTTCCGCTCGGAGCGGATGAAGTAGGGCAGCACGTCGCGATAGGACCAGCCGCCGTTGCCGGCCTCTGCCCATTCGTCGAAATCCCGAGGATGGCCACGGAAATAGACCATGCCGTTGATCGACGAGCAGCCGCCCAGCACGCGGCCCCGCGGCAGCGGGATCTCGCGGCCGCCCAGGTGGCGCTGCGGCACCGTCTTGTAGCCCCAGCCGAGCTTGGGATTGCCGATCGCGGCGGCGACCAGCGCCGGCACCCTGATCGTCGGGTGCGTGTCGCGCGGGCCGGCCTCGACCAGCACGACACGGAGCGACGGCTCGGATGAAAGCCGGTTGGCCAGCACGCACCCCGCGGTGCCGGCGCCGACGATGACGTAGTCGTAGGCGTCGGTCATGAAGTAGCGGAGACACCCCCACCCAACCCTCCCCCGCAAGCGGGAGAGGGCTCATTTCTCCCTCTCCCGCACAGCGGGGGAGGGCCGGGGTGGGGGTCCATCCGCGCCAAGCCGCTCACACGCACGCCGACACGGCGATGTCGGACAGGCGCTGGAAGCGCTCGATGTTCTCGGTCGATTCCATGAGGCCGGCCGTCAGGCACACGAAGGTCAGATCGGCCGCCGGATCGACCCAGAAGAGCGCGGTGCCGGCGCCATAATTGCCGAAGGTCTCGGGCGAGGTCAGCGTCCCGAAGAGGTGGTGCGCGACCGCGGTGCCACGCACCGCGAAGCCCAGCCCCATATAGGCCGGTCCGGGAGTCCAGTGCCGCTTGTAGAACAGGCCGCGATAGAGCTCGTTCGGCTTGTCGCCGGTCCAGTTGCGCCGCGCCAGCCGCAGGATCGCCGGCGACAGGATGCGCTTGCCGTCGAGCGTCCCCTCGTGCCGCAGCATCTCGGCCAGCCGGAACATGTCCGGCACGGTCGAGACGATGCCGACCCAGGGCATTTCCGCGAGTTCCTCCTCGAAGGCGCCGTTGACGCCGAGATTGCCGCTGCTGTGATGGGTCGCCGCGTAGTTGTTGCGGAAATCGGGGATGACGTGGCGCTCCTTCAGATCCCGCCGCACGCCCACCGCGGTGCTGTGCATGCCGAGCGGCTGCAGCAGATCCTCGTTCATCATGTCGCGATAGGAGCGGCGCTTGGGATCGGTCCGCCGCAGCGCCTCGCCCATCAGCACGTGGTTCATCATCGGCGAATAGGCCACGCGCTCGCCGGGCGGCTCCATCGAATGCACCTCGGCAATGGTCGCCGCGACGATGTCGTCGAAGATGTCGAGATTCATGCCCGGGCGCGGCGACCACAGCATCGGCAGGCCCGAGGTGTGGGTCAGCAGGTGGAAGAAGGTGATGTGCTGCCGATGGCCGCCGGAGAATTCCGGGATGATCTCGGAGATCTTGGTGGTCAGCGCAAAGCGCCCGTCCTCGATCGCCTTCAGCACGATCACGTTGGTGAAGGCTTTGGTCACCGAGAAGATGCTGAAGACCGAATCGCCGGCGAGCGGCTTCGCGCCCGCGGCGTCGGCCGAACCGATCGCCGCGTGCAGGCCTATCTTGCCACCCCGCGCGACGGTGATCACCGCGCCCCAATAGCGGCGGCGCTCGATATCGTCCTCGATCACCGATTTGAGATGGGCGAGCCGCTCCGGCACCAGCCCCGTTGCGTCTTCCGTCACGTCATTCCTCCCTCACGCCGAAGCGACGATGCCACCGTCGACATGCAGCACCGCACCGTTCACGAAAGCCGCTTCCGGGCCGAGCAGGAAAGCGATCGCCTGCGCCACGTCGGCCTCGCTGCCCAGCCGACGCAGCGGGATCGTCCGCGCCCGCCGCTCGTATTCCGCCTGGTCCACGATTGCGAGCGCACCCGGCGTCGGCACCGAGCCTGGCGCCACCGCGTTCACCCGGATGTTCCGCGGCCCCAGCTCAGCCGCCAGCGTGTGGGTCAGCGTCAGGATCGCGCCCTTGATCGCGCTGTAGATCGCGGTCGTCGGATAGCCCTTGTAGGCGACCGGCGAGGTGTAGTTGACGATCGCACCGCCGCGGGCCGGGTCGTAATGCGCGAGCAGCGCCTGGACGCCCCAGACCGCTCCGGCAAGTCCGGTGCCCACCATGCGGTCCAGCATCTCCTCCCGCACGTCCTCGATCTTCTCGTAATGGAGATGCGTGGCGTTGTTCAGCATCGCGTCGATGCGGCCGGTGCGGCCGGCGAATTCGGCGGCTGCCGAGAGGAAGGCGTCCCGCCGCGCCACGTCCAGCGCGTACCCGTGCGCCATGCCGCCGGCGGCACGAATGAGCGCGGCCGTCTCCTCGGCGCTGGCGCCGTCGATATCGGCAACACCCAGCACGGCGCCCAGCGTTGCCAGGTGCTGCGCCGTCGAGCGCCCCAGCCCGCGGCCCGCGCCGGTGACGAAGACGGCCATGCCGCCGAGGGAGGCAGTCACGGCGACACCCCCTCCCCGTCCCTCCCCCGCTCCGCGGGAGAGGGGGTAACGAGCCCTCTCCCGCTTGCGGGTGAGGGTTGGGTGGGGGTCCTTCCGAGCTTCACCCTCATCACACCATGTTGAACAGGCGGGCGATGTAGAGGCTGTCCATGTACTCGCGCAGCGCCATGATCAGCCCGTCCTTTACCTCCAGCGCCCAGGCGTAACGGTTGTCGTAGATCCGCCCGTCGGCCAGCGTGCCGTGTCCCCGCGCCTCGGCGATCACCAGGCCGCCCTTGGAGGCGACGGAGGTGACCGTGATCTTGGGATCGCCCGGCTTGAAGAGGCCGCGGATCGGCGCCAGGAATTCGATGATGTTGTCCCGCCCGCGATGCACGCCGGCGCCGGGGATGCCCTCGTTCTGCACCTGCCACACCGCATCCGGATGGAACAGCAGGCGCACCGCCTCGAGGTCGCCCGAGCTCAGCGTCTCGAAGAAATGGCCGACCACCTTCTCGCTCTCGGTATCGTACATGCTCTCACTCCGTCCGGAAGCGCCAGGTGGCGCCGTCACGCTCGATCCACCCGGCGGTGGGGTCGGGGAAATGGCTGCCGATGACGAAGAGCCTGCGGCTCTCGGCGACATCGAGCACGCGCCGCCGCGAGGCGCAGGCGAGCGGCTTGTCGACGTCGAAATTCCCGTGCCGGTCGGGCTCGGCGCATTGCACCGGGTGATGCATGACGTCGCCCGTGATGATCGCATCATGCCCGTCCGATGAGATCAGCACGCTGACATGCCCCGGCGTGTGGCCCGGCGTCGCCATCAGCTTGATCTCGTTGCAGACGAAATGGTCGGTCTCGATGAAATCGGCGAGTCCGGCCGCGACGATCGGCTCGACCGAATCCGGCAGATGCGCCGCCGAATGATCGCCCGCCTTCGCCATTGCCTGGGCGTGCTCCCATTCGGCGCGGCCGAAGAGGTAACGCGCGTTCGGGAAGCTCGGGACCCACTTGCCGTCCGCCAGATGCGTGTTCCAGCCGACATGGTCGAGATGGAGATGCGTGCACAGCACGGTGTCGATCGCTTCCCGCGGGCAGCCGAGTTCCTCCAGGTCCTCGAAGAACCGGCTCTTGAGGTTGCAGAACACGTCGAAGTGGCGCTGCCGGTCGTTGCCGATGCAGGTATCGACCATGATCTTCCGCGTCGGCGTCTCGACCAGGAAGCACTGGAACGAGATCACCATCCGCCCGTCGGGCGTCACGAAATGCGGCCGCAGCCAGGGGTAGGAGAGCAGCCAATCCGCCGAACCGTCGGCGATCAGCACCTGGATCGGATCGGTGTGCCCGGCCAGATCCGCGAGGCACGAGACCCGCACCCTGCCGATGGTCCATTGCCGCATGAGGCCCATCACGCACCTGCCTCGTCGAGCTCCTTGAACGCCTCCTTGGCGATCCGCACCGAATCGATGCCGGCGGGAATGCCGCAATAGACCGCGACCTGCAGCAGCGCCTCGCGAATCTCGATGCGCGTGAGCCCGTTGGTCAGCGCCGCCTTGACGTGCAGCTTCAGCTCGTGCGGCCGGTTCAGCGCACTGATCATCGCAAGGTTCAGGAGGCTGCGGTCGCGCCGCGACAGGCCCTCGCGCGACCAGACATGGCCCCAGCAATACTCGGTCGAAAGCTCCTGGATCGGCCGGCTGAACTCGTCGGCCGCGGCCAGCGAGCGCTCGACATACTCGCGGCCCAGCACTTCCTTGCGGATCTCGAGCCCGCGCTCGAACTTCTCACTGCTCATGCGAACTCTCTCCGCCGATCTGGCAATTGGCCCAGGATTCGATGACCTTGGCGATCTCGGTGCAATCCGAATCCGGCCCGAACCGGTTACAGGTGATCGACAGGATCTGGCGCACCGCCGCGCCTACGACCATCGGCACGCCCAAGGCCTCGGCCTCGTCTAGGCAGAGCCGGACATCCTTGAACTGCAGCCCGGCCGCGAAGCCGAAATCGAACCGCCGCGGCACGACGCAGCGCGGGAATTTGTCGGCGGTCGCCGTGTTGCGGCCGCTCGATGCATTGAGCACGTCGAGCATGACCGACGGATCGACGCCTGCCTTGACCCCCATGGCCATCGCTTCCGAGGTGATCGCGATGGCGGTCGCCGAGAGAAGGTTGTTGGCGAGCTTGACCGTCTGGCCGAGCCCCGGCTTCTCGCCGAGAAAGAACAATCGCCCGAGCACCGCGAGCAAAGGCTCGACCTCCTCGTAGGCGGTGCGGGGGCCGGAGACCATGACCGCGAGCGTGCCCTTGGCCGCGCCCGCAACGCCGCCGCTGACCGGCGCGTCGAGCGCCGAGACGCCGCGCTCACCTAGACCCTCGGCGATCGCCGCCGCGGCAGCCGGACCCGAAGTCGACAGATCGACGAAGAGCCGGAGCGCGGCTCCCCGGCCGATCCCGCGCTCGCCGAGCGCCGCCTCGCGGACGATCGCCGGCGTCGGCAGGCTCGCGAACACGATCGAGGCGGCATCGGCGACCTCGACAGGGGATGCCGCCGGCGTCGCTCCCCGTGCCTGGAGCGCCGCCATGGCCGCCTCGCTGACATCGTGGATAACCAGGCGATGTCCGGCATCGAGTAGCCGCCCGGCCATCGGCCCGCCCATGCGTCCAACCCCGAGAAATCCGATGGTCGCGGTCATTGCCTCCCCGTCGAGCCGATGGCCGCCGCCCACGGCAGACTCGGTGCGTCGTCAATCAATCACATCGCCCAGGGGTTTTCCAGATGGGGCCGAAGGGTGTCGAACGGGTGCCGGCACCGCAAGGGGACAAAGCCGCCACGACGTCCTATATCTGGACCGCGGCGCGGACCCAGAGCGGAAAAAGCCGATCGGTCGAAGGGCGTATCATGCAACGCACAGAAATGAATCCCGGTGTTGACCTCTATTTGGCCAAGGCGAAAAAGTGGCGGGAAGAATTTACGAAATTGCGGGCGATCATTCACAACTGCGGGCTGGCGGAGGAGGTGAAATGGGGTCATCCTTGCTACACGCTTGAGGACCATAACATCGTTCTGATCCACGGGTTCAAGGAATACTGTGCGCTTCTGCTCTTCAAGGGTGCCTTGCTGAGTGATCCAAACGGGATTCTCATTCAGCAGACGGAGAACGTGCAGGCGGCACGTCAGATTCGGTTTACCGATCTCCGGCAAATAATCGACATGGAACTCGTGCTCAAATCCTACATCCACGCCGCCATCGACGTGGAGAAATCCGGCCTGAAGGTGGAACACAAGAAGACGAAGGATTTTCCCATTCCCGAGGAATTTCAGAGAAAGCTGAGCGCGGCTCCTGCCTTGAAATCCGCTTTCGATGCGCTGACACCGGGACGGCAAAGAGCCTATATTCTGTTTTTCGCCGCACCCAAACAGGCCAAGACACGGGAAGCACGAATTGAGAAGTTCGTGCGGCAAATACTGAATGGCAAAGGGCTGGACGACTAGGAAGCGGTACCGGGCAGGGCCGGCGGGCGGTGTGCGGCGCGTCGTAAACGGCGGCCTCTATCGCGGCGGCAAATCCAGCCGCGCGATCCCCTCCCCGACCGCCGGATAAAGCTGAAGCACCAGCGGGTCATGCCCCGGGATCACGTGGTCCGGCGAATCGGCCAGACATTCGACGCGCTTCAACGCATCGAGGTAGTCGGCCACGCTGTCGACGATAGGAAAGGGCCGCCGCTCATGCCAGTTGGCGTAGAAATGCGCGGCATCGGAGGCGAGGACGACATGGCCGCGGCCCGTCCGTACCCGGACCACCTGCAGGCCGCGCGTATGGCCGCCGACGCGATGGACCGAAAGACCCGGCGCCAGTTCCTCGTCGCCGTCGTGGAAGACGACGCGGTCGGCGAACA
>DATGFU010000117.1:0-2423 GCA_035308865.1 Allostellaceae bacterium
CCACCGGGCGCGTGCTGGAGCACTGGCATACCGGCGCCATGACGCGGCGCGCGGGGGTCCTCGATGCGCTCGAGCCAGAGGCCGTGGTCTTCATGGCCCCGCGCGAGTTGCATCGGCTCGACCTGGAGCCGGGGGACATGATTCGACTGGAGACGCGCCGCGGGGCCGTGGAAGTCAAAGTGCGGGCCGACAGCGACGTTCCCAGTGGAATGGTGTTCATGCCCTTCTGCTACGCGGAGGCGGCGGCCAACCTGCTGACCAACCCGGCGCTCGACCCGTTCGGCAAGATCCCGGAGTTCAAGTTCTGCGCCTGCTTGGTCGAGGCGGCACCGCAGGTGGCCGTGGCCGCCGAGTAGCGCCGCATGACGAAGACCGATGGCGCAGCTCACTGACGATTGCTTCGCGTTCGGCGGCGGGCTCCTGCCGATCGACGAGGCGCGCCGGATGATCTTCGAGCGCGTGGGCGTGGTGGCCGAGGCCGAGACGGCAGTGCTTCGCCAGGCCGCCGGCCGCATCCTCGCCGCCGACATCGTCGCCGAGCGCGAGGTTCCCGGCTTCACCAACTCCGCCGTCGACGGCTACGCCGTCCGCTTCGACGACCTGGACCCCGCGGCCGAAACCCGCCTGCGCATGGTCGACCGGATCACCGCGGGGCATCTCCCTTTGAGCGGGGTGGCGCCGGGAACGGCGGCGCGCATCTTCACCGGTGCCGTGATGCCCGACGGCGCCGATACCGTGATCATGCAGGAGGACTGTCGCGAGGACGGGGGGACTGTGATCATCCAGCCGGGCATCAAGCGCGGCGCCAACCGCCGCCTCGCCGGCGAGGACATCGCCGAGGGCGTGACCGTCCTTCGGGCCGGGCGGCGGCTGGGACCATCCGAGATCGGCGTTCTGGCTGCGCTCGGCCGCACCGAGGTACCGGTGCGCCGCCGCCTCGCCGCCGCGCTGTTCTCGACCGGCGACGAGGTCTCCGAGCCCGGCACGCCGCTCGGCCACGGCCGCATCTACGACGCCAACCGCTTCATGATCGCCGCCTGCCTGGAACGGCTCGGCGTGACGGTGACCGATCATGGCATCCTGCCGGATCAGGCCGGTACGCTGGTGCACGCGCTGACGCGGGCGGCGCGCGGCCACGACCTGATCGTCACGTCCGGCGGGGTTTCGACCGGCGAGGAGGACCATGTCCGAGCCGCCTTCGCAGGCGAGGGCTCGCTGTTCTTCTGGCGCCTCGCGATCAAGCCGGGCCGGCCGGTGGCGCTGGGCCAGATCGGCGGCGTCCCGGTCGTGGGATTGCCCGGCAACCCGGTGGCCGCGCTGATCACCTTCGCCACCGTGGCGCGGCCGCTGATCGAGGCGCTGTCCGGCGCCCTGCCGCATGTGGCGCGGCGCTTCCGCGTGGTCAGCGGCTTTCCCTACAAGAAGCGGAGCGGCCGCCGCGAATATGTCCGCGTGTCGCTGGAGCCCGGCGACGGGTCGCTGCTGCGGGCCCGGCGGTTCCCGAAGGAAGGCGCCGGCATGCTGACCTCGCTGACCGAGACCGAGGGCCTTGTCGAGCTCCGCGAGGACGTCACGCAAGTGGCCCCAGGCGCCGAGGTCGATTTCATCCCCTACGGCGAGCTCATCTGATGCCCGAGCGGCCGGCCAGGCCGGCGGCCCCCGGGACGCTGCTCGCGGTCATCCTCGCCGGCGGCCTCGCGCGGCGGATGGGCGGCGGCGACAAGTGCCTGCGGCCGCTCGGCGGCCGGCCGATCCTGGCGCACGTGATCGAGCGGCTTCAAGGCCAGGCGGGTGGAATCCTGATCAACGCCAATGGCGACCCGGCGCGTTTCGCCGCGTTCGGGTTGCCGGTCGCGGCCGATGTCATCGCCGGTTTCGGCGGTCCGCTGGTCGGCGTGCTGACCGCGCTCGAATGGGCGCGGTCGCAGGCGCCGGACGTTGCCGACGTGCTGAGCGTGCCGGCGGACGGGCCGTTCCTGCCACGCGACCTGGCGCAGCGTCTCGTGGCCGCCCGCGACGCGGCGCACGCCGTGCTCGCCTGCGCCGCCTCCGGCGGCCGTGCCAATCCGGTGGTCGGTCTGTGGCCGGTGTCGCTGGCTCCGGCGTTGCGCCACGCCATCGAGGTCGAGCACATCGCCAAGGTCGGTCTCTGGATCGAACGCTACCCCGTCGCGACGGTCGAGTTTCCCGACCGGCCGGTCGATCCGTTCTTCAACGCCAACACGCCGGAAGAACTGATCGAGGCGGAGCGCCTGCTGGCCGTGGCCGGGCGGTGCTGACCCACTTAGTGTCTGTCCGGGAACATGTTGATTCGGATGAATCGATTGTGATTCAAGAGAGGCGGCCTAATTTTTGGGGGCGCCGCCGATGTGGACGACCGAGAACCGCGCCCGCTATGACCGCAGCCGCCTGCGCTATCCGTC
>DATGFU010000118.1:0-2315 GCA_035308865.1 Allostellaceae bacterium
GATGCCGGCCTCGTCGGCCAAGGTCTTCAGCACCGGCAGCCGATCGCGCAGCTCGCCGAAGCGCAGCTTCATCGCTTCGAGCTGGAGCGCGTTCATCTCGTGCCAGGGAAGGTGCTGCGAGGCGTGACCGGACTTTCCGAAGAAGGCTTCGGGATCGTCCGCGTAAAGACGCGCTTCCGGGGATGTGGACATTGGGTTTGCCTTCCCTACCGGACGCTGAGTGATTGCAGATCCAGCACGAACCGGTACTTGACGTCGTTGCGCTTCAAGCGCTCGAACGCCGTGTTGACCTGGTCGACCGGCAGCAATTCGATCTCGGCCGCAATCCCGTGCAGGCCGCAGAAATCCAGCATCTCTTGGGTTTCCGGCAGGCCGCCGACGCCGGAGCCAGCGATGCGCCGCCGGCGCGCCACCAGCCCCATCGCCGAAAAATTGGCCGGCGCGTTGGGTATCCCCAACAGACAGAGAGTGCCGTCGCGCCTGAGCAAGCCCAGTTCCTGGTCCAGCCCGTGATCGGCATAGATCGTGTCCAGGATGAAATCGAGGGAGCCCGCCTGGGCTTTCACCGCCGCCTCGTCGGCAGCCAGCACCACCTCGTGCGAGCCGAGGCGGATGGCATCCTCCAGCTTGCCGGGCGACGTAGTGAAGGTGACCACATGGGCACCGACGGCCCGGGCGAACTTGACCGCCAGATGGCCGAGGCCGCCGAGGCCGAACACTCCGACGCGATGGCCGGCGCCGATCCCGAAATGGCGCAGCGGCGAGTAGGTCGTGATGCCGCCGCACAGCAGCGGCGCCGCCCGGGCCGGATCGAGGCCTGCAGGCAGCTTCAGGGCAAATCGCTCGTCGACGACGTATCCGCTGGAAAAGCCGCCCTGCACGCGGGTCGAGCTTCCGCGTTCATAGGCGCTGAAGGACGGGGTCGCGTAGGCGTCGCAATATTGCTCGAGCCCTTCCTCGCAGGACGGGCAGGTCCGACAGGAATCGACGAAGCAGCCGATCGCCGCCATGTCGCCGGGACGCAGCTTGGCGACGTCGGCGCCGGTCCGCACGACCCGGCCGACCATCTCGTGGCCGGGCACCATCGGGTAGAGACTGACACCAAAATCGTTGTCGACCATATGGAGGTCGCTGTGGCAGATGCCGCAGAACATCAGCTCGATCTGGACGTCGCGGGGACCCGGCTCGCGACGCTGGAACGAGAATTCGGTCAGCGGAGCGCCCTTCGAGAGCGCCGCGTAGCCTTTGGCATCCATTCAGGTTCCTTCCCCGCTTCAGAGCGGTCCGAAACACCGCTCCGAAGGCATCGCCGAATTTTTATCCAACAGTGTTGTCTAATAATGCATACGGCATAGCTTCGCAAGGCCCGAGTGACGTTCGGGGGGCGCCGAGTGCCGTGGCGTTCGGCCATAAAGTGCTAGTCAACAGTGCTGTCTTATACTAAACGCTCTGGCGATCCCCGGTATCGACCAAGGCTCACAAAAGGACATGGGGGGGCCCGTGCCACAGGATGCGACGGCCGCAGAACCGCAAGCCGCCACCGCGTTCTCGATGCCCCGCGCGCTCGGGTTTCTGGCGATCCTCTGCCTGGTGACGGTTCTCGGCTACGTCCACCGTTTCATGATCACGGTGTTCGTCGATCCGGTCTCCGGCGAGCTCGGGTTGAACGACGTCAAGATCGGCATGCTCCAGGGATTGACCTTCTCAGCCTCGCCTTCGCCTCGGCCAGCATCGCGGTCGGCTACGCGGCTGACCGCGTCAGCCGGGTCCGCCTGATCCTGGCCGGCGCCGGCTTCTGGATTTCCGGCACCGTGATCATGGCGCTGGCGCCCTCCTATCCGTGGATGATCGCCGCCTGCATGGCCCTCGGCATCGGCGAGACCACGATCATGCCGGCCGGCATGTCGCTCATCTGGGACATTTTCCCGGTGCGGCGCCGAGGCATCGCGCTGAGCGCGCTCACCTCGTCGACCGCCCTGGGGGTGAGCGCATCGGTGGTCGTGCCGAGCCTCATCTACGATACGCTGACCCGGACCGGCCCGGCGATCTTCGGCGGGCTCTCGCCGTGGCGCGAGACCTATCTGCTGATCGCGATGGGCAGCGTGCTGCTGGTGCTGCCGCTCGCGTTGCTGCGTGAGCCGGTTCGGCGGGAGCGCGTCGCAGTGCCGAAGGCTGGGCGATCGCGGGGAATTGGCCGGCTTTGGCGGTTCCGTGCCCGGCTCGGGCCGATGTTGATCGCGTCCGGTTTCATCGTGCTGGCCGAGCTGGTTATATCCGGCTGGCTGCCGACCGTGATGATCCGCGATTTTGGCCTG
>DATGFU010000119.1:0-3527 GCA_035308865.1 Allostellaceae bacterium
CCCGCGGGTCTTCGCACCTATGAGATCCTGACCGTCCGTTTCGGTTAGCGCGCGTCGCGTTCCCCGCTCGCCGTGATGTGGCGCGCCGCTTCGAGGAACTTATGCGCCGTGCGAGGCACCTAAACTCGAGCCCCCGCCCCCGATGAACCGTCGTTCGAGGAGCAGCAGCCGGTGGCTGCAAGAGCACTTCGCGGATCCTTTCGTCCAGCGCGCCCAGCGCGCCGGATTGCGGTCGCGGGCCGTGTTCAAGCTCGAGGAGATCGATCGGCGGGAGAAGCTCCTCAAGGCGGGAGCGATTTGCCTCGACCTCGGAGCCGCTCCCGGAGCCTGGAGCCAGTACGCCGCCGGCCGGGTCGGCCGCCGGGGCCGGGTCGTGGCGAGTGACGTGCTGCCGATGGCCGAGCTCGCAGGGGTCGAGTTCGTGCAGGGCGACATCACCGAGCCCGAGGTGTTCGAGCGCGTGCGCGGCTGCCTGCCGGCGGGGCGGGTGGACGTCGTACTCTCGGACATGGCGCCCAACATGACCGGCATAGACGTCACCGACCAGGCCCGCTCGCTCGAGCTGGCGGAGCTTGCGCTGGGGATGGCCGAGCGTGTCTTGAAGCCGGGCGGCGATGCCCTGATCAAGCTGTTCCAGGGTGCCGGTTTTCCGGGATTGGTCGGGCGCGCGCGCGGGGCTTTCACGCGCGTAAAGCTCCTGAAGCCGTCGGCGTCGCGATCCCGTAGCCCCGAGACCTATTTACTGGCCAGGCAGTTTCGCTTGGTGTAGCTTGTTCGTGAAGGACGGAACCCCTTGAACGATTTGACAAAGAACATCCTGCTTTGGGTCGTCATCGTGCTCGTGTTGCTGGCGGTATTCAGCCGGTACATGCCCAGCGTGAATGCCCCGCAGGACATCTACTACTCGCAGTTCCTCGACGATGTGAAGGGCGACCGGGTCGAGTCGGTCGTGCTGCAGGGCGATCTGATCTACGGCACGCGCAAGGACAAGTCCACCTTCAAGACGTACAACCCCGAGACCGATTTCACCGCCCTCATCGGCACCCTGGACAAGGGGCACGTGCAGATCGAGGGACGGCCGCCGAAGCCGCCGAACTTCATCGGCCAGCTGTTCCTGCAAATGGCCCCGGCGCTGCTGCTGATACTCGTCTTCCTCTACATGCTGCGGCAAATGCAGGGCGCCTCTGGCGGACGCGGCGCCATGTCCTTCGGCAAGAGTCGCGCGCGGCTGCTCGGTGAGGACCAGGTCAACGTCACCTTCGCCGACGTCGCCGGGGTCGACGAGGCCAAGCAGGAGGTGGGCGAGATCGTCGACTTCCTCAAGGACCCCGGCAAGTTTCAGAAGCTCGGCGGCAAGATCCCCAAGGGCGTGCTGATGGTGGGCTCGCCGGGTACGGGCAAGACGCTGCTGGCGCGGGCCATCGCCGGCGAGGCCAAGGTTCCGTTCTTCACCATCTCGGGGTCGGACTTCGTCGAGATGTTTGTCGGCGTCGGCGCCTCGCGCGTGCGCGACATGTTCGAGCAGGCGAAGAAGCACGCGCCCTGCATCATCTTCATCGACGAGATCGACGCCGTCGGCCGGCACCGCGGTGCGGGCCTCGGCGGTGGCCATGACGAGCGCGAGCAGACGCTCAACCAGCTGCTCGTCGAGATGGACGGCTTCGAGGGTAACGAGGGCATCATCGTCATCGCCGCGACCAACCGCCCGGACGTGCTCGATCCGGCGCTGTTGCGACCCGGCCGCTTCGACCGGCAGGTAGTCGTACCGCTGCCCGACGTGCGTGGCCGCGAGCAGATCCTGCGCGTGCATATGCGGCGGGTACCGCTGGCCGATGACGTCAAGCCGGCGCTGATCGCGCGAGGCACGCCGGGGTTCTCCGGCGCCGATCTTGCCAACCTGGTGAACGAGGCCGCGCTCTTCGCCGCACGCGCCAACAAGCGCATCGTCGGCATGGACGAGTTCGAGCGCGCCAAGGACAAGATCATGATGGGCACCGAGCGGCGCTCCATGGTCATGAGCGAGGCCGAGAAACGCATGACCGCCTATCACGAGGCCGGTCATGCCATCGTCGGTATGACAGTTCCCGAGCACGACCCGGTCTACAAAGTCACGATCATCCCGCGCGGCCGCGCGCTCGGCGTAACGCAATTCCTGCCGGAGCAGGACCGCTACAGCTTTTCCAAGCGGCGGCTCGAGAGCGCAATCGCGACGCTCTTCGGCGGTCGCATCGCCGAGGACCTGATCTTCGGACCCGAGTCGGTCACGACCGGCGCAGCCAACGACATCGAGCGCGCCACCGAGCTCGCGCGCAACATGGTTACCAAGTGGGGTCTGTCCGACAAGCTCGGGCCGCTCACCTACTCCGAGGAGACCGGCGAGGTGTTTCTCGGGCGCAGCGTCACACAGCACAAGCAGGTCTCCGACGTCACCGCGCACGCCATCGACGAGGAGGTGCGGTGCGTGATCGAGAGCAACTACCAGCGCGCCCGCCAGATCCTCACGACCGCGCTCGACAAGCTGCACGTTATGGCCGAAGCGCTCATGAAGTACGAGACCATCGACGAGGAGCAGCTGAAGGACATCATGGCGGGCAAGACGCCGAAGCCGCCGGCGGGCTGGGACGACTCGCTCTCCAACCGGCCGCCAACGGCGCCGGCGCCCGCGACTCCGGCGATACCGGCCGGTCAGCACTGAGGGTCATGCGCCGGGCCAGCGGTCGTAGGCGGCCGCCGGCATCGCAAAGCGGCCGTTCGGGGCCGCCGTGAATTCATGCTCTGACGCATGACAGCCTCCCGAGTCCTGCTCCACTGTGCCAACCGCACGCTCGACCTGAGTCGCCCCGTCGTCATGGGGGTGCTCAACGTCACGCCCGACTCCTTCTCGGACGGAGGCAGATTCCTCTCCCCGGAGGCGGCGGCGGAGCAGGGCGTGCGCATGGCGGCCGAGGGTGCAGCGCTCATCGACGTCGGGGGAGAGTCCACCCGGCCAGGCGCCGATCCGGTGAGCGAGGCCGAGGAGCTTCAACGCGTGATTCCCGTCATCGAGCGGCTGCGCGCGACCACCGACGCCGTGATCTCCATCGACACCAGCAAGCCCGCGGTGATCCGCGCCGCCGCCGCGGCGGGCGCCGGGCTGGTGAACGACGTACGCGCCTTGCGGGAGCCGGGCGCAATCGAGGCCGCCGCTGCCAGCGGCTGCGCGGTGTGCCTGATGCACATGCAGGGTGAGCCGCGCACCATGCAGCACGCCCCCCGCTACGAGGACGTCGTCGGCGAGGTACGCGCGTTTCTCGCCGCTCGCGCGGCCGCCTGCCGCGAAGCGGGCATCGGGGCCGCCCGACTGGTCGTCGATCCGGGTTTCGGCTTCGGCAAGAACACCGAGCACAACCTCACCCTCCTGAGTCGCCTGGCGGAGCTCGCCGCGGACGGACTGCCGGTACTGGTCGGGTTGTCGCGCAAGTCGATGCTGGGCACACTCACCGGTCGCCAGCCCGGGGAGCGGGTGGCCGGGAGCGTTGCGCTCGCAG
>DATGFU010000120.1:0-2094 GCA_035308865.1 Allostellaceae bacterium
AGCGGCCAGCAGCGCGCGGCGTCTCGTCGGCAAGGACTGCGCCTTGCCTGGCGATGTCGGCTGCAAAGGGTGGCCTTCATCCGACATCCCGGGTTCGGCGGCCTCTCGTCTGATGATCGGCAGCATGATCACGCATCCCGGCCCCCGCTTGAAGCCCGAGATCGAAAACCGGGGGACGCTGCATGAGACTTCGCGCGGGCGGCCTCGGCGCCTCCCGATTCAGCCGGCGATCCGCCCCCCGGCACCCCGTGCGCGCATTGTGGCGGGCCGAGCGGTTCCGCGCCTTGATGCCGGCGCGATTCCAACGTCATAATCCCGGCCCGCCCGCCGCGCGCCGGGGTCTGCCGCCATGGTCTTGAGGAGTCTCGCGATGAACCGCCTTGTCCCGCTTGCCGCGGCCTTCGCCGTTGGGCTGACCGCCGGATCGGCCCTGGCCCAGACGACGCCGCCTTTCGACATCGACCAGGCGATGCAGGTTGCCGGGAAGAAGGTCTTCGCCGACCATTGCGCCGTGTGCCACGCGCCGCAGGCGGGGGCGCGGCCGATCGGCCCCAGCCTCGCCGGCATCGTCGGCCGGCCGGCCGGATCGCTCGCGGGATTCCCCTATTCCGACGCGCTGAAGAAATCGGGCCTCACCTGGACGGACGACAATCTGAGGAAATGGATCGCCGATCCGTCGCAGCTCGTCCCCAGCGCGCTCATGCCGCACGTCGCCCTCGCCGACCCGGCGGAGCGGCTCTACGTGATCGAATACCTGAAGCTCCTCAAGCCCGCGAAGTAGGGAGCCGCGAGCCCTCTCCCGCAAGGCGGGGTTGGGAGGGGGGTCTCTCCGTCTGCTCCGTCAGCGGTCGTCCTCCCTGGGCAGCACGGCCAGCACGATCGGCATGGGAGCGGCGCCGCCGTAGGGGTAGGAGAGCAGCTTGACCCGGCCGCCTTCGACCTGGGCCTCCCATTTGCCGTAGGTCTTCCGCGTGAAGCCGTTCAGCGCGATGCCCTGGCAGGCGACCGGCCCGCCGTCGAGGTTGAGCGCCATCGTCAGCGCGAGCGGCGCGTCGCGCAGGAAGCGCGCCAGGCGGTCGAGCGAGAAGAATGCATCCCGGGTCGTTCCGATGATGATGCGGCCTGCCGCGTCCTGCCCGACGAAGCTGCGGCTGGCCAGCCAGCGGCTCGGGTGCGCGACCTGCTCCAGCCCGTCCGCGACCAGCAGCGGATAGGACACCATGGCGTTCTCCGCACCCTGAAACGCCGTCTGCCAGTCGGAACGGCGGAGGTCCCGGATGCCGACGAAGCCGGTCGACGCGACGAAGGCGCCGGCCCTGGCGTCGTAGTCTCGCGGGCCGAGCTGGACGCCGTCGCTGAGGAACGGGGTGGCGGGCCGGCCGTGCGTCGAGAAGTAGCTGCCGTTGACGACCAGCCCGGCGCCGAGCTCCGTCATCCAGGCATCGAGATCCTTGTCGCCCGCCGGCGCGTTGCGCAGGACGAAGCGGAACCGGGCCGGATCGATCCGGGCCGGATCGATCCGGGCCAGCTCGATCCGGTCGACCTCGTCGTCGCCGGCCATGACCGGCATTTCGGCGACCTCGAAGCCGATGCCGATGCTCTGCCACCTGACGGCGCCGGCTTTGACGCTTGGCGCCTCGGCCAGCGCGCGGCGCATCGCCGGCGACAGGAGGCTGCTGTCGGTGCCGAGCGGCAACCAATAGCTGCCGCCATGCCGGACCAGCATGTGAAAGCCATAGGCGCCGCTATGGAGCCAGAGCGCGGCGACGGCGGCGATCCCGGCGAGCCCGCCGGCACAGCACACGCGCCGGAACAGCTTCATGCCCCGAGATCGTTCCATGCCGCCCGCCGGTCGCCAATTGAGACGCAACGCACGATCGGCCCGCACTGTGGCGCCACGAAGGCGTCGTGCCGCTGCCGCCTCCCAACACCCCTCCCCGCCCCTCTCCCGCAAAGCGCACGGCTGTGCGGGGAAAGTATTGCCGCCACGAGAACGAGTCTCGGGCGAGGCTTGTGCGTCTTTTGATGTCGTCATGCGCGGGCTTGACCCGCGTATCCACGTCGTTCCGTGTCGCGGAGCCACGTGGATGGCCG
>DATGFU010000121.1:0-9332 GCA_035308865.1 Allostellaceae bacterium
CCAGCAGCGTCATGTCGACGTCCCTGCGCGGGATGTACTGGACCGCGGGATATGTGGCCTCGCGCAGGGTGAGCGCGTCGCGGCTGTCGGCGATGACGCGGCCGCCGAGCCTGACGACCACCCGGCCGCCGTGGGGTATGACGGTGATCGGATGATCGGGGCCGGGGATGCGCCCGGTCCGAGGGGTGGGGTCTGACATGGATCTCGCCTTCCTGCCGCGGGGTGTCGCCGGGTAGTCTGATGCCGATGGCGTCCTGCGTCGATCATCCCGGGCGAATTGCCGCGGCGCGACGACGCCCGCCGCTCACCCGGCGCTCTTGCCGCCGTCGATCGAGACGATCTGGCCGGTCATGTACGAGGCCGCGTCGGAGGCGATGAAGAGGATCGCCTGGGCGATCTCCTCGGGCCGCCCCGTCCGGCCGAACGGTACGGTCGCGGTCAGCGCCGCCTTGTTCTCGGCGGTGCCGGTGAAGCGGTCGAGCATGCCGGTCTCGATCGGGCCCGGCGCGACGGCGTTGACTCTCACGCCGAGCGCGGCGCCCTCCAGCGCCACCGACTTGGTCATGCCTTCGACAGCATGCTTGCTGCCGATATAGACCGAGGCGCCGGCCGCACCCTGGTGGCCGTAGACCGACGAGACGTTGATGATGCTGCCGCGGCCTTGCGCCTGCATGACGCGGAACTCGTGCTTCATGCCCAGCAGCGTGCCCAGCACATTGGTGTCGAAGACGGCGGCGTAGCTCTCTTCGGTCTGGTCGACGACCGGGCCGGGCTGGCCCTCCGTGCCGGCATTGTTGACGGCGACGTCAAGCCGCCCGAAGCGGGCGACGGCCGCGTCGACCAGGGTCCGGACCTCTTCGTCGCGCCGCACATCGGCCTTGATGAAGGCCGCCTCGGCGCCGAGGCCGCGGAGCTCCGCCTCGAGAGCATTGCCTTCTGCTTCGCGGCGGCCGGAGACGACAAGGCGGGCGCCCTGCTTGGCGAAGGCGATGGCGGTGGCGCGGCCGATGCCCGTCAGCGCGCCGGTGATGAGGACGACTTGGCTGCTCATGGTTCCAATCCTTCTGCAATAGGCCTTCCGGCCGGGTATGGCGTCACGAGAGGATCTAGGTCTCTATGGCGCTCCTGAAAAAGACTTTGTAGGCTTCATCCCATGCTAGGCAGGCATGGGATGGACGATGGAGCTGCGGCATCTCCGGTACTTCGTGGCCGTCGCCGAGGAGGGCAGCCTGACGGTGGCGGCGGCACGCCGGCTGCACACGGCGCAGCCTTCGCTCAGCCGCCAGATCAGGGATCTCGAATACGAGGTCGGCGTCCCGCTGATGACCCGCAGCGTGCGAGGCGTCGAGCTGACGGCGGCGGGCCGCGCCTTCCTCGAGCACGCCCGGCTCGCGCTGTCCCATGCAGGGGCCGCGGCGGAAGCGGCCAGGCGGGCGGCGCAGCCCGCCAAGCCGAGCTTCGCGCTGGGATTCCTGACCGGGCAGGAAATGGATTGGCTGCCCGACTGCATGCACATCCTGCGGGACGAGCTGCCGAATATCGACGTCACGGTGTCGAGCGACTACTCGCCGCGTCTGGCCGATGCGCTGGCGCGCGGCAAGCTCGACCTCGCTTTCATGCGGGCCGAGCCGGGCATGCCCGATCTCGATTACCGGGTCGCCGTATCGGAGCCGCTCGTGGCGGTGCTGCCGAGCGACCATCGCCTTGCCTCGCGCAAGTCAGTCGCCCTTGCGGATATCGCGAACGAGACGTTCATCGGCATGTCCAAGACGGCGCCGACGTTACGGGCCATCATCACCGACTATCTGGAACCCTCCGGGATCGATTTCCGCATCGAGCACGAAGTCGACAATCTCGGGATGGCGATGTCGCTGGTCGCCTCCACGCGCGGTGTCACGCTGCTGCCCGCCTATGCACGGAACTTCCTGCCCTGGTCGGTGATCAGCCGCCCGCTGGAAGGCGAGGCGCCGACGATCGACCTGGTGATCGGCCACAACCGGGCGAACGCTTCCCCTATTTTGAAGCTGTTCCTGTCGAGATGCGACGAGTTGATCGCCCGCGTCGTCAGGAAGATCGGGCGCACGGAATGAGCCATCTGCGGGCCCGGGCAGCGCGCCCGGGCCCGGATGGCGGCACGGATCAGCCCCGGCTGCCGTTGGCGTCTTCCGACAGGGTCTGGCGCAGGTCGAGCACGCACTGGGCGAAGTTCGCCGAGCCCGGCGCAAAACCGACATCGGCGCAGGCGCGGTCGATCCTGGCCATCGGCGCATCGGCCGACGCGGCGAGGGCAGGGCCGGCCGAGCCGACGAGGAGGGCGATTGCGCCGAGGGCGGGAATGAAGCGGTTCATGAGAGTCTCCATGAGGTCTGGGTTGTCGATGGGTCCGGAGGAGCGGCCGTTACGGCGTCTCTTCCAGGTCGAGGACGCAGTTGGCGAAGGCGGGGCTGGTCGGGTTGAGCCCCTTGGCCGCGCATTGCCGGCGGGCGGGCGTGACCATCTCGTCCGCGCTAAGCGCGGTCGTCGCCCGGTTGAGCGTCGCCACGCAATCGGCGAACGGCGCCTCGCTCGGATCGAGGCCGAGCCGGCTGCAGGCGGCATGGACATCGGCAGCCGATGCCGGCGCGGCCTGGGCGCTGCCGAGGGTGAGGCCGGCGCCCGCTACGGCGAGCGCGAGCCACAGAACAGTACGGATGCGCGTCATGATAATCTCCTATAAGTTGTATATCGGGTTGCAGTCGTTCTGACGAGCGGACGCCCCTGTTAGATCAGGTGCGCCCGGCGACCTGCTTGCGGATCTCGTCCGCAAGCGGATGCAGGATGTCGGAGTTGGCGTGGCCGGCGAGGCTGTAGCCGATACCCTTGTCGGCCCAGGCGCACTCTGCGACCGAGCCGAGCCGGTGCAGCGCGATCGGCGCGTCCTGGTCGGCCTTCATGGTGCGGCTGAGCAGGACGAGCCGCGTGCCGCGGTCGTTGTCGTACATGAACATGACCGCAGGTCCGTGCTCGGTCGCGAGCACGCGGCCGCCCATGAAGCGGTATCCGAGATCGGAAAGCTCCGGCACATCCACCGGCCGTTCGAGCCGGCGCGAGGCGAGGCTCACCAGTTCGGCCCGTTCGTCGGCCTTGAACTCGACGGGATGGACGCCATCCGCGGCATAGACCGAGTAGTTGTCGGCCGCCTCCTGGGCCAGCGTCGTGATGCCGCCCGGCTCCGGCCCGACCGCGCCGTGGAGCGACCAGCCGCCGGCCCCGCCGAGCGCCACGAGCGCCACCGCGGCCACGGCCTGCAGCCAGGGCGCCCCGGGCCGGCGCCGCGCCGCGATCATCCGGCGCAGGTCGAGCTCGGGCGGGACCGGTGCCTCCGCCAGGGGCGCCAGCGCCGTGCGGAGCTCGCCGCGCTGGCTTGCATAGACCTCGACCCGCCGCGCGACCTCAGGGTGCTGCTCCAGATAGGCGGCGACCTCCGCCTGCCGCGCCGGGTCGAGCGCCTGGTCGACATAGGCGTGGAGATCGTCCTCGGTAATCGGGCGGGTATTCATTTGATTCTCCGGATATTCGGGGCGCGGGCCGCGTCGGCCTCGCCCTCCACGGCGCGGCGCAGCCTTTCCCGGCCGCGCGCCAGCCGCGACATGATGGTGCCGATGGGGATATCCAGGACGGATGCCGCCTCGGCGTAGGAGAGGCCTTCCACCGAGACGAGCAGCACCGTCGAGCGCTGGTCCTCGGGCAGGTCCGCGAGCGCCTTGAGCAGGTCGCGATGGCGAAGCGCGCCGTCCTGGCTCGCCGGTTGCGACAGCGCGGCCTCGTCGGCATCCTCGAGCGGGACGAACTTGCCGCGCCGCCGCGCCTGGTTCACGTGGTTGACGGCGAGGTTGTGCAGGATGGTGAAAATCCAGGTGCGCGGGTTGCCGTCGGCGCGACGCTGGTGCCAGCGGCCGATCGCGCGCTCCAGGCAGTCCTGGACGAGATCGTCGGCGGCGGAGCGGTCGCGCAGGAAGGCGCAGGCATAACGCCGCATCGCGGGGATCAGCGGCTCAATCAGGAGCACCATGTCGTTCATGGCCTGACCCTCCGCGACGTCGGCAACGCCTGGCCCGCGAAGCCGGGGCACTGGCCCTTGGCGCGGGGATCGGCGCCTGTGAGAACGGTGTCCACCTCATCACCTGTCGTGTTTCAGTGCCATGTCGTTGTGGACAGCCGCCGCGGCCGATTATTCCGCACGCCAACGATATCGTGCAGGCCAGCGGCCGCGCCGTCGGGGCTTTGCCAAGCACGCGGCATCGCCGATAGTCGCCCGGAAATCTCGATGGAGGAAGTCATGGCCAAGCCGTTCGGAGCCGAGTCGACGACGGACGACGTGCTCGAAGGGATCAGCCTCAGTGGCAAGCGCATTCTGGTGACCGGCGCCTCGGCCGGGCTCGGCGTCGAGACGGCACGGGCGCTGGCGGCGCACGGCGCCCATGTCGTGGGCGCCGCGCGCGACCTGGAAAAGGCGCGCGGCGCGACCGGGCAGGTCCGCGCCCAGGCTGCGGAAGGGGGCGGGCTGGAACTGGTCGAGCTGGATCTGGCGTCGCTCCGAAACGTGCGCGCCTGCGCCGACGCGCTGATCGCGTCAGGCAAACCCTTCGACGTCGTCATCTGCAATGCCGGCGTCATGGCCTGCCCGAAAGGCACGACCGCGGACGGGTTCGAGACCCAGTTCGGCACCAACCATCTCGGCCATTTCGTGCTGGTCAACCGGATCGCCTCGCTCCTGAAGCCGGGATCGCGTGTCGTCTGCCTGTCCTCGGCCGGCCACCGGTTTTCCGACGTCGATCTCGACGATCCCAATTTCGAGCACACGGAGTACACCGAGTTCGGCGCCTATGGCCGGTCCAAGACGGCCAATGTGCTGTTCGCCGTCGAGTTCGACCGGCGGCATCGTGGCGAGGGCGTGCGCGCCGCTGCGGTCCATCCCGGCACGATCCAGACGGAGCTCGGCCGCCATGTCTCCCCCGAGCTCATCCAGCGGATCATCGATCAGATGAACGCCGCGCGGCCGGCTGGCGCCCCTGGGTTCCGCTGGAAGACCATCCCGCAAGGCGCCGCGACCTCGGTCTGGGCCGCGGCCGTCGCTGCCGCTGACGAGGTTGGCGGGCGCTATTGCGAGGATTGTCACGTCGCCGAGCTGACCGAAGACCCGAACGCGAGCGGCGGCGTCCGCGGCTACGCGCTCGATCCGGAGCATGCCAGGGCGCTGTGGGCGAAGAGCGAGGAGATGGTGGGCGAGCGGTTCTGATTGCCCGTGCCGTCTGATGCGATCGTCCTCGGTGCCGGCATCGTCGGCGTGTCGGTCGCGCTGCATCTGCAGGCGCGGGGACGGTCGGTCTGCCTGGTCGACCGGCGCGGACCGGGGGAGGAGACGAGCTACGGGAACGCCGGGTTGATCGAACGGTCGAGCGTCGTCCCTTATGCCTTTCCCCGCGATTTGCATGTGCTGCTCGGCTACGCCGCCAACCGGCGTGCGGACGTCCGCTACGATCCCTTCTACCTGCCGATCGTCGCGCCCTGGCTCGCGCGCTACTGGTGGCACTCGGCGCCGGAACGCCTTGCAGAGTCGGCAAGGGCGCTGTTGCCGCTGATCGAAGCGAGCGTCACCGAGCACGAACCGCTCGCGGCGGCCGCCGGCGCCGCCTCGCTGATCCGCCCGACCGGCTGGATGGAGCTCTACCGTACCGGTCGCGCGTTCGAGCAGGCGGCAGCACGCGCCCGCGCGCTGGCGGGTCATGGCCTCGTCTCCGACGTGCTGGGGCCGCCCGGGGTCCATGAGCACGAGCCGGCGCTCTCGGACCGCATCGTCGGTGCGGTCTACTGGCGCGATCCGAAGAGCGTCAGCGATCCGGGCACGCTGACCCGGGCCTATGCCAAGCTCTTCGCGGCGCGGGGCGGCCGGATCGCGGTCGGCGAGGCGGCATCGCTGGCGCAGCACGGCGCCGGCTGGAGTGTGCGCACTGCCGACGGAATGGAGGAGGCCGCTGCCGCGGTGGTGGCGCTCGGACCGTGGTCCGACACGGTGTTCCGGCCGCTCGGCTACCGTATCCCGCTCGGGATCAAGCGGGGCTATCACATGCACTACGCCGGTCCGGCACAGGCGCCGCTCGGGCGGTCGATCGTCGACATCGCCGGCGGCTACGTCCTGGCGCCAATGGCGCGCGGCATCCGCCTCACGACCGGCATCGAGTTCGCTGCCCGCGAGGCGCCCGCCAACACCATCCAACTCGACCGGGCCGAGCGTCTTGCCCGCGAGATCTTTCCGCTGGGCGAGCGCATCGAGCCGGCGCCATGGCTGGGACGCCGGCCCTGCCTGCCCGACATGAGGCCGGTGATCGGCCCGGCGCCGCGCCATCCCGGCCTGTGGTTCGCCTTCGGCCATGCCCATCATGGGCTGACGCTGGGGCCCGCGACCGGCCGGCTCCTGGCCGAGGTGATGACCGGCGAGACGCCGTTCGCCGACCCGTCGCCATTCGGGGCGGAGCGGTTCGGCCGATAGGGCCGCCGGCTCTAGCGTGCGGCGGTCCGATGCTGTTAGCGTCCGCCGCGGAGGCGCTCGATGGCCGTGACCGAACCGCAGGTTTTCCTGGCCGAGCCGCCGCGGGCGCGCCTGACGCTCGGGAGCCTGGCGGCGGTCTGCGTCGGCAACGCGCTTGAGTTCTACGACTTCCTCACCTTCTCGTTCTTCGCCGTGCAGATCGGGGACAGCCTGTTTCCGGCGGGACAGGGGAGCCTGCTGAAATCGCTTGCGACCTTCGGCGTCGGCTTCCTGACGCGGCCGCTTGGTGGGCTCCTCATCGGCGCCTATGGCGACCACGCCGGACGGCGGCCGGCCATGCTGCTCTCCTTTGGCCTGATGGGCGTGGGGATCGTGGGGTTGGCGCTCACGCCCTCCTATGCCTCGATCGGGATGGCCGCGCCGGTGCTTGCGATCGCTTTTCGGCTGCTCCAGGGCTTCGCGCTGGGCGGCGAGGTCGGGCCGTCGAGCGCCTTCATGCTCGAGGCGGCGCCGGAGCAGAGGCGCGGCCTGGCGATGTCGCTGCAATACGCGACACAGCAGGTGGCGATCCTATCGGCCGGGGTGACGGCGCTGATCCTGGCGGCCGCGATGCCGCCCGAACTCTTCGAGACCTGGGGCTGGCGCGTCGCCTTCCTGATCGGCGCTGCGATCGTGCCATTCGGCCTGGTGCTGCGCAGCCGGCTCGGCGAGACGTATTCCCGGGAGGAGAACGTGCCGACGGCATCGCGGCGCTTCCCTGTCCGCGTCGCGGTCCTCGGCGTAGCGATGCTGATGGCGGGCACGATCGGCACCTACGTGATCGGCTATATGGCGACCTGGGCGCAGGACAGCCTGCACCTCGCCCCCCGGCTGGCCTTCGGCGCCACGATTGCGCAAGGACTGGCCGGCATCAGTGCCGCTCTGTTGGCGGGCGTGCTGTCGGACCGGTTCGGCCGACGGGCGGTTATGCTGCCGTGCGGCGTGCTGTTCGTGCTGCTGCTGTTGCCCTGCTATCTCGGCATGGCGGCCTACGGGACGGCGGCGGTGCTGTTTGCGGCGACCGCGCTGTTGAACTTCTTCCTCTCCCTGGCCGCGACGCCGGGCTTCGTCGCGATCGGCGAGGCGCTGCCGAAACACCTGCGTTCGGGCGCACTCGGCACGATCTACGCCGTGTCGATCTCCGTCTTCGGCGGTTCGACCCAATTCGCGGTGAAAGGACTGATCAATCTCACGGGCAGCGTGCTGGTCCCGGCCTGGTATGCCGCCGTGGCCATGGCGATCGGCCTCGTGGCGATGGCGCTGATGCACGAGACCGCGCCGGCAATCATTGGAAGAAGGACGCGATGACCCTGCTCAGCTTCGGCCAGCCTTCGGGCGGCGTCATGCAGACGGCCTATGTCGTCAAAGATATCCGCGCCGCGATTGCCGAGTGGGTGGCGCGGCTGCATGTCGGCCCGTGGTTCCTGCTGCCGCATTTCACCGGCACGGACCCGGTCTATCGCGGCCGGAAGTCAACGACGAGCGTCGCCATCGCGATGTCCTTCGCCGGCCACATGAATATCGAGCTGATCCAGCCGAACGACGACGAACCTTCGGTCTACAAGGAGCATATCGACCGGCACGGCCACGGCTTCCATCATTGGGGCGTGGCGACGGCGACGCTGGAGGAGGATATCGACCGCTATGAGGCGCAGGGCATGACGCCGGTCTTCCGCGCCGGCGTGCCCACGGGCGGGGAGGTCGTGTATTTCGACACGCATGGCGCGCTGCCGGGCTATGTCGAGCTGATCGAGACCGGCCTGCTAATGGAGCGCGCCTTTGCCCGGTTCTATGGTGCGGCGCTCGCATGGGACGGCAGCGATCCGATCCGGCCCTTCGCCTGATTTGGATAATCAGAAGCAGAGGCGCTGAAAGAAATAATTTCCTTGTGATCGCTTTCCTACGAAGATCCCGTCGAAACATTCCCTCTCCCCCCTGAAGGGCGGAGAGGGAGTGAAAGCAAGGGGTTGAGCCATGATCCGCACCGGCGCCGAATATCGTGAGTCGATCCGCGACGGGCGGCTCGTCTACGTCAACGGCGAGCGCGTGCGCGACGTGACCACCCATCCGATGTTCAAGCCGCTCGTCGATATCCGCGCCCGCGTGTTCGACATGCAGCACGAGCCCGCGACGCGCAGCGTCATGACCGTCACCCATGACGGCGAGACCGACGCGGTCGGCAACATGCTGCCCTACACGCAGGAGGATTGGTGGGCCAAGCGGCGGGCCACCGACACGGTGCTGGAGGAGGTCGGCGGCGTCGTCACCCGGATCGGCGACGAGACGGTCGGCGAGATGTGGTCGCTCTTCGACGGCCAGGACGTGCTGAACGAGGTCGACCCGCGCTTCTCCGAGAACATCCGCAACCATATCCGCCGGGTTCTCAAGACCGATCCGTTCCATGTCTCGGCCAATACCGATCCCAAGGGCGACCGCTCGAAGCCGCCGCAGGAGCAGGATCCCGACATGCTGCTGCATGTCGTGAAGGAGACCGATGCCGGCATCGTCGTGCGCGGCGCCAAGTTCGAGACCGCCGCGGCCTATGCCAACCAGGCCTTCACCAAGCCGACCATCGCGAACTGGGGCAATGCCGCCTATTCCGACTACGCGGTGGGGTTCGTCTGCGACCTCGGCTCGCCGGGGCTGAAGTTCATCTGCCGCACCGGCTTCGCCTGCCGCGCCGGCGCCGAGGACTACCCGCTCGCCAACCGGTTCGACGAGGTCGATACGCTGGTCGTCTTCGACGACGTGCTGGTGCCGTGGG
>DATGFU010000122.1:0-1965 GCA_035308865.1 Allostellaceae bacterium
GTCGGAAACGGGCACGGTCGGCGGCGGCATCCCCGAGGCCACGCAGGCGATCGACGGGACTTTGCGGGCGCGCCACGCGATTGCGCTGCCGCCCCTGACCGAAGGCCGTCACAGGCTGGTCCTGCCCGAGGCGTCGGCGGAGATGGCAGTCATCGCCGTGCCGCACCAATGCTTCCTGCCGCCGGTGATCGGCGCGGGCGGCCGGGTCTGGGGCGTGTCGGTGCAGCTCTACGCGATTCGGTCACGCCGCAACTGGGGCATCGGAGACTATGGCGATCTCGCCGCGCTGGTGACGCTGGCCGGCCAGGCCGGTGCCGATCTGGTCGGGGTCAGTCCCCTGCACGCCCGCTCGCTGTCACGGCCGGAGGACTGCTCGCCCTACTCGCCGGTGAGCCGGCTGGCGTTCGACACGCTGGCGATTGATGTTCAGGCCGTGCCCGAGCTGGCGGGTGCTGCCGACGTACGGGAGACGATCGCCGGCACGGCCTTCCAGGACGAGCTCGCACGACTGCGCGCCCTCGAATGGGTCGATTATGCGGCCGTTACGGCGGCGAAAGCGCCGATCCTGCGCCGCCTGCACGAAGTCTTCCGGACCGGCGCCGCCGCTTCGCGCCGCGAGGCCTATGAGGAGTTCCTCGCGCGCGCCGGCGACGGCGTGCGGCACTACGCCGGCTTCGAGGCGCTGCGTGCGTTCCATGGGGCCGGGCTGGCGTGGTGGGATTGGCCGGCCACGCCGGCGGTCGACGACCCCGTCCTCGCGCCGGAGACTGATTTCCAGCTGTGGCTGCAATTCGTCGCGGACGAGCAGCTGGCCCACGCGGCCGCCGCAGCCAAGCAGGCGGGGATGCGGATCGGAATCTACGGCGACCTCGCCGTGGCCGCCGCGGCGGACGGCGCCGACAACTGGTCGTCGCGCGGGCTGATGGCGCGGCTGGAGGTCGGGGCGCCGCCCGATCCGATGAGTCGGGCAGGGCAGAACTGGCACATGCCGGTGCCCGATCCGCGGGCGATGGAGCGCGCGGCCTTCGCGCCCTTCGCCGAGATGCTGCGCGCGAACATGCGGCACGCCGGCGCGCTCCGCGTCGATCATGCCATGGCGCTGGCGCGGCTTTTCGTGATCCCGCCGGGACGCACGGGCGAGGCCGGCACCTATCTCGCCTATCCGTTCGAGGCGCTCGCGGGCGTGCTCGCCCTCGAAAGCCGGCGCGGCGGGTGCCTGGTGATCGGCGAGGATCTGGGGACGGTGCCTGACGGCTTCCGAGACGCCATGGCCGGGCGCGACGTGCTCTCCTACAAGGTGCTGCCGTTCGAGCGCTTTGGCGACGGGACCTATCGCACGCCCACGGATTATCCCCGGCTGTCGCTGGCCATGGCGTCGACGCACGACCTGCCGCCACTCTCAGGCACGTGGCTCGGCACCGAGATCGTGATCCAAGCCCGGCTCGGCCTCGTGGCCGACGAGGCCGAGGCGCGACGGCAGCGCGCGGCGGAGCGGCAGCGCCTGCTGGATCTCTTCGACCGGCAAGGCGTGACGCCCGACCCGCGCCCCGACCCCGGCGGTCGCAGCGAGGACGCGGCCGGTGTCGTTGCGGCGGCGCACCGGCTGATCGCCGGCTCGGGCGCGGCCATCGCGATGATCCAGCTGGCCGATATCCTGGGCGAGACCCGGCCGGTCAATATTCCCGGCACGTCGACCGAGTACCCCAACTGGCGGCTCAAGCTGCCGATCGCGATCGAGGACGCGGGGTTCGCGACCGCTTTCGCGGATGCGGCGCAGATCATGGCGGCGGCACGGCCGCGCTAGGTTCAGTGCAGGATCGGGCGGGTCGGATGCGGCAATGCGGCACGCAGCCGCTCGGCCGCTTGGCGGACGCAGGTCAGATGCGGGTTGATCGTCAGCGCCGCGTCGAAGGCGACGAGCGCCCCGTCGGGCTCGCCCTCTTTGGCGAGGAGCTGGCCGAGGCC
>DATGFU010000123.1:0-2951 GCA_035308865.1 Allostellaceae bacterium
CGCATCGAGCTGCGCGAGGGGGATCCCTGGCGCCTGTCGCCGGTGATCGAGGAGCTCAAGCTCCTGGCGCGCCGCGAAGGGCTGTGGAATCTCTTCATGCCGCCGGCCAGCGGCGCTCCCGCGGTCGATACGCGGTTCCAGTTCGACGGTCCGCATCTCACCAATCTGGAGTACGCGCCGCTTGCCGAGATCATGGGCCATTCGGTCTGGGCGAGCGAGGTCTTCAACTGCTCCGCGCCCGACACCGGCAACATGGAGGTGCTGGAGCGCTACGGCACCTATGAGCAGAAGGAGCGCTGGCTGCGCCCGCTGATGGCAGGCCGGATGCGCTCGACCTTCTGCATGACCGAGCCCGACGTCGCCAGCTCGGATGCGCGCAACATCCGGACCGCGATCGTGCGGGACGGTGACGACTATGTGATCAACGGCCGCAAATGGTGGTCGTCGGGCGTCGGCCATCCGCACTGCGAGCTGCTCATCGTGATGGGCAAGACCAACCCCGAGGAGGCGACCTACCGGCAACAGTCGATGATCCTGGTGCCGCGGGACGCGCAAGGCGTCGAGATCCGCCGGATGCTGCCGGTCTTCGGCTACGACCACGCGCAGCACGGCGGCCATGGCGAGATCGTGTTCACGGACGTGCGGGTGCCGGCCACGAACATGATCTTCGGCGAGGGCCGCGGCTTCGAGATCGCCCAGGGGCGGCTGGGCCCCGGACGGATCCACCATGCGATGCGGACGATCGGCGCCGCGGAACGGGCGCTCGAGCTGATGTGCCGGCGGCTGTTGTCGCGCGTCGCCTTCGGCCGCCGCATCGCCGAGCATTCGATCTGGGAGCAGCGCATCGCCGAGGCGCGCACCGATATCGAGATGGCCCGCCTGCTCTGCCTGAAGGCCGCCTACATGATGGACACGGCCGGGAACAAGACGGCGCGCGCCGAGGTCGCCATGATCAAGGTCGCGGCCCCGCGCATCGCGATCAAGGTGATCGACGATGCGATCCAGGCCCATGGCGGCGCCGGCGTCTCGGCGGATTTCGGCTTGGCGGAACTCTACGCCAACAACCGGATCCTGCGGCTCGCCGACGGGCCGGACGAGGTCCACAACCGCACGATCGCGCGGATGGAACTCGAGCGCTACCGCGAGGCGGCGTCCTAGCAATGCCGGATCCGTTCGATTTCAGCGGCCGCACGGTCGTCGTCACGGGCGGCAGCCGCGGGCTCGGTCGGGCGATGGCGCTGGGCTTCGCCGAGCGCGGCGCCAGCGTCATCGTCGCCAGCCGCGATGCCGGGAGCTGCACCGCCGCCGTGGCGGAGATCGAGGCGCTCGGTGCGAAAGCCTGGGCAATCGCGGTCCATGTCGGCCGATGGGACGGCCTCGACGGCTTCGCCGAAGAGGCCTGGGCCAAGACCGGCCGGGTCGACGTGCTGGTGAACAATGCCGGGATGGCGCCCACGGTGGCGCGATCGACAGAGGTCACCGAAACGCTCTTCGACAAGACTGTCGCGGTGAATTTCAAAGGCCCGTTTCGCCTGGGCGCGCTGTTCGGCGAGCGGATGAAGGCGGCAGGCGGCGGCGCGATCATCAATGTCACCAGCACCGGGGCGGTTCACCCGGAACCGTCCTACGCCGTCTACGCCGCCGCCAAGGGCGCGCTCAACATAATCACCAAGGCGCACGCGCTCGAATTCGGCCCGGAGGTGCGGGTCAACGGCATCATGGCCGGGCCGTTCTGGACCGATATCGCGAAGACCTGGCGCGAGGAGGCGGACCGGACCTCCACCGCGGCCGTGAAGCGGATCGGCCGACCGGAAGAGATCGTCACCAGCGCGCTCTACCTCGCGAGCCCCCGGTCGTCCTACACGACCGGCAGCATCCTGACGCTGGATGGCGGCCTGCGGTGACCGTGCCGCGCAAATATCTCGGCGCCACGGTCGAGGTGAAGTCTGCTCACGCCATCGAAATCGGGCCGCTCGAAGCGCATCTGCGCGAGCACGTCGCGGGGTTTCGCGGCAAGCTGCGGCTGCGGCAGTTCGAGGGCGGCCAGTCGAACCCGACCTATCTCGTCGAGACCCCCGAACGGCGCTACGTGCTGCGCCGCAAGCCACCCGGCGTGCTGCTGCCCTCTGCGCATGCTGTCGACCGCGAGTTCCGGGTCATGGCGGCGCTCTTCGCGACCGGGTTCCCGGTGCCCGAGCCACTGCACTACTGCGGCGATTCCGGTCCGGCGGGATCGCCGTTCTATGTCATGGCGCATGTCGAAGGGCGCATCTTTCTCGATTGCCGCATGCCGGATCTCAAGCCGCACGAACGGGCCGCCATCTACGACGACGTCAACGCGACGCTGGCGCGGCTGCACCGCCTCGATCCCGCCGCCATCGGCCTCGGCGATTTCGGCCGGCCGGGCAATTACTTCGCTCGCCAGGTCGAGCGCTGGTCGAAGCAATATCTCGCCTCGCAGACCCGGCCGATCCCGGCGATGGACCGTCTGATCGCATGGCTGCCGCAGGCCGTGCCGCCGCTAGGCGAGACGCGGCTGATCCATGGCGATTTCTCGTTCCACAACCTGCTGATCCACCCGACCGAGCCGCAGGTTGTGGGCGTGATCGATTGGGAGCTCTCGACCACGGGCGACCCGCTGGGCGATCTCACCTATCACGGCATGGAATGGTACCGCCCGGCCGGCGTCGACGAGCGCGGCACGCTGGCGGGGGCCGATCTCGTGGCGCTCGGCATTCCCGACTTCGATGCCTACGCGGCGCGTTATTTCGAGCGGGTCGGAAGGCCGAAGCCGGACGATCTGCGTTTCCACCGCGCCTTCAACCTGTTCCGGGTCGCCGCGATCCTGCAGGGGGTGGCTGCGCGGGCGCGCGCCGGCAACGCCGCGGCCGCCGATGCCGGGACGATGGAGGCGCGCGTGCCGGTCCTCGCCGAGGCGGCCTGGCGCGAGG
>DATGFU010000124.1:0-3146 GCA_035308865.1 Allostellaceae bacterium
ACAGCCTGACCGGCGCCGTGCTGGTCGGCGACTGGAACGGCAGCCAGACCCACTACACCCAGGTCTCCGTGCTGGGCTCCGACTGGACCTTCCACTAGCGGCCGAAGAGACGCCGGGGCGACGGCGTTAGCATTGGATTGACGTCACTGCTTCAACTTAGCGTTGGCCCGGCGGCTTGCGCTTGCCGGATTCGAATCGCGCCCCCTACAGTGGCGCCTCGAACCCAAGAGAAGTCCGTGACACCGCGGACCAGGAGTCTCGAACCCCTATGATCATCAACATCGTCTACGACTCGAGCACCTCGGGCGCGCCAGCCGGGTTCTTCACCGCGGTGAACGCCGCGGTCGACTTCTGGGAACGCGAGCTGGTCAATCCGATCGCAGTGACGATCCATTTCGGGTGGGGTGAGGTCAACGGATCGACCATCGGCGGCGGCGCGCTCGCCGAGAGCGTCGAGCGCGGCATCTCCGCGAACTTCGCGGCGGTCACTGGCGGACTGAGCGGGGCCGCAACCTCAGCGAACGACATGACGTCGGTCTCCCACCTGCCGGGCGTCGATCCGACGAGCGGGGCCGGTTTCTTCGTGACGCTCGCCGAGGCGGAGGTGCTGGGGCTCTTCTCCACCACGCCCAACACTCTGGTTGGCTTCGCCGGCCTGAACTCGAACGAGCCGTTCACCTACGATCCGCTCAATCGGGGCACGGGCAGCGATTTCGATGCGATCGGCGCCATGGAGCACGAGATATCCGAAGTGCTTGGGCGTATCGCCGGATCGGGCCAGACCCCGATGGGGGGCGGAACGGCGGAGTTTTCGCCGCTCGACCTGTTCCGGTACGTCTCGCCCGGCGTCTTGGCGGTGACGCCAGAGGCCGCATCCTTCTCGATCGATGGCGGCGCCCATATGCTGTTGCCGTTCAACGACCCCACCGGCGGCGACGACGCCGGCGACTGGGGCCCAAGCGTGAACGGCGACTCGTTCGGCGAGGGCTCGCCGGGAACAGCGGGGCTGGTCTCGCCCACCGACCTCGAAGTCATGGACGTGCTGGGCTATGTGCTGGCGCCCGATCCGAATGCGCGGAACGACTTCAACGCGGACGGCAAGTCCGACTTCCTGATCCGGGAGACGTCGGGCCAGATGGTAGTGGGGGAGGTCAACAGCGGGCCGACCAGCTACACCGCGATCAGCTCGCTGGGATCGGACTGGACCTTCGAGGGCAACGGCGACTTCCTCGGCCACGGCCGCACGGACGTCCTGGTCAAGCACACGTCCGGGGTGATGCTGGTCGGCGAGGTGGTGAACGGCCAGGCGACTTACACCCAAGTCAGCTCGCTGGGGTCGACCTGGGGCTTCGAGGGGACGGGCGCCTTCCTCGACGACGGCAAGGAAGGCTTCCTGGTCAATGACTCCAATTCAGGGACCTTGCTGGTCGGCGAGGTGAGCGGCGGCCAGGCGGTCTACACCGCGATTGGCAACCTGAAGGCCCCGTGGACCTTCCAGGGAACCGGCAACTTCCTCGGCGACGGCAAGACTGGATTCCTGATCCAGGACGCCGCCCTGGGGGGTGTTATCTTCGTCGGCGAGGTGGTGAACGGCCAGGCCGCCTACACCCAGGTCGCGACCTTGGGCACGGCGTGGAAGTTCGTCGAGACGGGCAATTTCCTCGGCGACGGCAAATCGGACTTTCTGGTCCAGGACGCCGCCCTCGGCGGTGTCATCCTGGCCGGCGAGGTGACCGGCGGTCATGCGGTCTACACCCAGATCGCCAGCCTGGGCTCGGAGTGGAAGTTCGTCGGCAGCGGCGACTATTTCGGCGAGGGCCACGACCAGTTCCTGATCCAGGACACGCTTACCGGCGCGGTCCTGGTCGGCGACTGGAACGGCAGCCAGACCCATTACACCCAGGTCTCCTCGCTCGGCGCCGACTGGACCTTCCACTAGGCGGCCAAAGCCGGCAATTCGCCCACGGTTCGCCGCGACTGAGCAGTGGCGGCGCGCCAACTCGCGGCTATGCTTGAACGCGACGCGTGCGAGCGGACGCGCCACGGGAAGGACTCATGGATCAAGGACTTCACTTCATTTCCGGCCTGCCCCGATCGGGCTCGACCCTGCTGTCGGCGATCCTGCGTCAGAACCCGCGGCACCACGCGATGATGACCTCGCCGGTCGGCGGGCTCTATCTGGCCATGCTGGAGGCGACCAGCCGCAAGAACGAGGCGGCCGTGTTCATCAGCCAGGATCAGAAGCGGGCGCTGCTCGCCGGGGTGTTCGAGAACTATTATCGCGACATCGGCCGCGAGCAGGTGGTGTTCGACACCAACCGGGTCTGGTGCTCGAAGATGCCGGCGCTCTCGAAACTCTTTCCCGACGCGAAACTGATCTGCTGCGTTCGGCATATTCCCTGGATCATGGACAGCATCGAACGGCTGATCCGGCAGAACGCCTACGACCTTTCAGGGATGTTCGGGTTCGAGGCGGGCGGAACGGTCTATTCCCGCGTGAACCGGCTGGCGCTCAGCGATGGCATGGTGGGCTACGCGCTCGACTGCCTGCGTGAAGCTTTTTACGGCGGCTGGGCTGACCGGATGATCCTGGTCACCTACGAGGCGCTGGTCCGCGATCCCGCACGTACGATCGCCGAACTGTACGACTTCATCGGCGAACCGGCGTTCGCGCACGACTTCGACAACGTCGAATACAGCGCCGAGGAGTTCGACGCCGCGCTCGGCTCGCCGGGCCTGCACACGGTGCGGCGCAAGGTGGGCTTCGTGGAGCGCCCGACCATCCTGCCGCCGGAACTGTTCCAGCGCTTCGAGAACGACGCGTTCTGGATGAACCCGGATCTGAACGTTCACGGCGTGCGCGTGATCCGCTACGCCGCCTGAGGCTGCCGGCGGGGGCGGGCCGGCAGCCCTTGCGGCCTTTGTCTTGCACCGTCGGCGCGCGATTCCCCGCCTTGTCTCGGCGCGGACGCGTCGCCGATGACCAAACCGGGTCGGCGATTGCGGCAAGATTTTGACTTAAGTGATGAGGCGCCTACACTGCTCATCAGCTGGCTTCGCCGAAGGAATAGCGTGCCGAATGTCGGGATATTGGTCACGGACGAGACCGGCAACTCAGTCAGGGCGCCGCCATCGATGGTAGCGTG
>DATGFU010000125.1:0-7707 GCA_035308865.1 Allostellaceae bacterium
CTCGGTGCCGTCTGTGCCGACCGAAGCGATGAAGGTCATGCACTCGTCGCTGTAGCGGGTGCCGATCTCGGCCGCGAGAAGATGCGAATCGCCGGCCAGGTCCCGCGTCCCGTTGCCGTAGACGCTCCAATACGTGCCGAGCTTGACGTCAAGCCGGAGGCTCATCTGCTGGCGGGCGGTCTCGCCATCGTGGACGTTGTTGCCGATCTGCAGATAGCCCACCGAGCCGCTCACCGGGGAGGTGATGGTGGAGACCGTGACCTCCTGGCGCTCGGGCCGCAGATCCGCCTCGTTGAAGCGGAAATGATAATTTATGTCGAAATAGGCGCCCGGCGACAGGTTGATCCGCCCGACATAGTCCGACAGCGTGTGCTCCAACCCGTCGCCGGTGCCGTTTATCGCGAACGGCGACTGGTTCTGGAAGCGCCAGCTCTGTCCGACCAGCATGTCGACCGCCGAGGCTCCACCGCGCCAGTTGACATGCAGGCCGTAATCGACGCGCTGCCCGCTGTCGACCTGGTCGTATCCGGCGAAACGATCGTGCGAGAAGAGCTCGGCATCATTGAAATCCACGGCGCCGCTGTCGTCGTTGGGGATCGAGGAGGGGTTGAGCCCGACGGGGGCCGCATAGATCGCCGCGCGCGGCTCGATGATCCAGTGCGAGCCGCGGCTCTGGGCCGCCCAGGGCCAGCGCCATTCGAGCCCGACCTGGGGAAAGGCCCGCGTCGTCGCGTGGTCGCCGAGGGGTCCGTTCGGCACCAGCGGCTCCGAGGTCGCGTAGTATTGGTCGCCGCGCAGCGCCGCCAGGAAATTCAGGCGCTGCCCGCCGGGCGCGTCGAACGGCAGGTCGAACTCGGTGCCGACCGAGACCCGGCGATCGCTCGGTCCGGTCTCCCGGATGAGGTCGAGCACGTTGAGCGAGGTGGTGAACCGCCCGCCCCAGTCGAGGGGCCGTCCCGCCCAGGTATAGGTCGCGACCGGCAGGACGACCGGCTGCGTCCGGTTCTCGACGTCGGATTGGAGCGACTGGAACGCGTAGGCGAAGGCCGATCCGTAGTCCCGCCCGTTGAAATCCTCCAGGTAGGTATCGCTGTTGAGGAAGTTCTGATAGGCGCCGACCTTGTATTCCTGGAGGTAGATGGTGTCGGAGACGCGGCGAATATCGAAACCGGCGCGCATCTCGTCGTCGAGGTCGAACTCGCCGGTGGCGAAGACGTGACCGCGCAGCTGCGACGGGTTGGGCGGTCCGGTCAGGCTGGGA
Source organism: Allostellaceae bacterium (assembly GCA_035308865.1). GTDB lineage: Bacteria > Pseudomonadota > Alphaproteobacteria > ATCC43930 > CGMCC-115725 > DATGFU01. Next base: position 1,262 of record DATGFU010000125.1, read on the forward strand.
TCGGGATCGGAATCGGCGAGGCTGCCGATGATGTCGATCAGGCCGCGGTCGAACCGCTCCCGATACTCGCCCTCGAGCATGAGGCTCTGGTCCGAGGTGAAGAGCGGCGAGATCGTCAGATCCTTGTCGTCCGACAGCACCAGGTAGTAGGGCGTCGCCGCGTAGGCGCCGAGGATCGTGTTGTTGCCCACGGTGAGCGGCAGGAACCCGCTGGCGCGCTTCACCGTCGGATCCGGATGCGACATGTAGGGCACCCAAAGGGCGGGAATGCCGTCGAGCTCGAATGTCGCGTTGTAGAACTCGAGCAGCTTGTCCTCGGTGTCGTGGGTGATTCGGGCTGCCCTGATCTGCCACGTCGGCGGGGCCGAGGGGTCGCTCTGGCACAGGTCGCAAGGGCTGTAGACGCCGCGCACCACCTCTGTGCGATTGGCGTCGGTGCGCCGGGCCGTGTTGCCGGCGAGCCGCGACCGGTCGGCCATCAGCATCCGGACGTCCCGGATGAAGCCGTCGCGCATATTATCATGCAGCTCGACATAGTTCCCGAAGGTGGTCTCGCCTGTCGCCTCCTCGATCAGGCTGACGTGGCCCGTAGCGATCACCGTATCGCTGCGCTGGTTGTAGCTCACGACGTCGGCCAGGACGGTCCGGCCGGATTGCGACATCTCGACATGGCCGCGGGCGGTCACGATGTCGAGCTGATCGTCGTAGGTGACGTCATCCGCGCTGAAGACGACCGGCCTGGGGGGGCCGTGGCCGCCGGCCGGCTTCGTCTTGTCGGCGTCGCTGGTCTCGGCCTGTGCCATGCCGCATGGGACGGCCAGGGCCGCGGCAACGCCGGCCGCCGCCAAACGAGCGGACCACCGCGCAGAAGGTCGCCGCATCGCCGGCTAACCGTCTTCGAGATGCAGGAGGACGGTGGCGCCCAATAGCGTGCTGATGCCGGCGGGTGCCCAGGCCGCCAGCATGACCGGAATGGTTCCCGAGGAGCCCAGCGCGAACACCACCTCCGACAGGAACCACAGCGTGAAGCCCACGGCGACGCCGCCGATCAGCATGATCGCCGTGCCGCCGCGTCGCTGCATCCGCAGCGAGAAGGTCGCCGCGACCAGCACCATGGCGCAGAGCAGGAAGGGCCGCGCCAGCAGCGAGTCGAAATAGAGCCGGTGGCGGTTGGCCGGGAAACCCGACTTCTCCAGGAGCGAGATGAATCCGGGCAGGGCCCAGAACGACATCGTCTCAGGCGCCGCGAAGCTCTGCTCGATCTTCTCCAGGGTGAGGTTCGTGGGGACGATCATCTCCGCGCGATACTCGATCTGGTCGCGCTCCACGCGCCATTCGTAGACATCCTCGAGGTGCCAGTTTCCCTCCCGGAGATCAGCGGTGGCGGCATCGAGCCGCCGGATGAGGTGATCGTCGCCGCGGAAGAAGAAGATCGTGACCGTGGAAAGCCGCGCGCCCGGATGCGTCATGGCGAGAGCGTGAATCACCGCCTGGGTCTCGTCGCCGCTGCTCTGGCGCAGCCATAGGCCGGAGGCCGACAGCGCCAGCGCCTCCTGCTGGTTGCGCAGCAGCCGCGCGTCGAGCGCCTGATAAGCCGCCTGCATCTTCGAGGCGACCGGATTGAAGATGGTCACGCCGAAACCGCCGATCAGAAAGGCGAGGACGATCGCCGGCGCCAGAAACTGCCAGACCGACACGCCGGCCGCGCGGACGACGACCAGCTCCTGGCTCCGCGTCAGCCGCCACAAGGCCAGGAGCGCGCCCAGAAGGATCGCGAAGGGCAGCGTCTCCTCCACGGTCTGCGGCAGCTGCAGCCACGCCATCCGCGTGATCACGCTGAACCCCACGCCCTCGTGGAACGCCGCCCGGCGCGTCAGTTCGACGAAATTGGCAATGTAGATCAGCATCGACACCAGAAAGAACACGCCGGTGAACCAGATCGCGAACTGGCGTCCGATGTAGCGGAACAGGGTCAGCGGCAAGTTCATGCCGGCGTACCCGAGGGTAGGCCGAGACCGAAGCGGTGCTTGAGCTGGTGACCGAACAGCACCATGGCCGTACCCGCCGCGATCGGCAGCAGCGCGGCCAGGTACATCAGCGGGGTCGCCTCAAATCGGCGGGCGGCGAGGCCAAGAAACCACAGCGAAGCCGCCTGCAGCACGACCATGACGCCGATCGCGCCCAGGATGCGCATCGATTGCCCGCGGCGGTTGAGCTCCCCCGTCAGGAGCGCCGCCAGCGCCACCAGGATGTAGGATATGCAATAGATCGGCCGCACCAGCCGGTCGTTGCCCTCGCCCAGGAGTCGGGTGCGGAATCCCGGATCGCCCTCGACGTCGGCAGGATCGAACAGGTCGGGCAGGAAGCGCTCGTCCGGCTGCAGCGCGCGCGCCTCGGGCACGTCGCGGAACTGGTCGAGATCGAGCGGAAAGCGCGCGAAGGTCAGCATCGACAGCGTCTTCTTATCGCGGTCCCAGACCTCCTTCGTGCCGTCGATCATCAGCACGTTCGGCCGACCATCGACCTGCTCGATCAGGCCGCGCTGGGCGGTGTAGGTCGTAAGCTTTACCGGATCGCGATTGTCCTGGATCATCAGGCCGCCGAGCGCGCCGTCTGGGCTGCGCTCGCGGACATAAACCATCAGGCGGTCGCTGAGCGTGTTGAACCGTCCCTCCTGCAGCAGGCCGGAGCTGAACTGGTTGCGAACCTGAAACTGGAGGTCCCGGAAGGCATTCTTCGAGGCGGGCAGGAGGTAGACCGACAGGATCATCATCACCACGGTGCCGAGCCCCGCGAGCAGTATCGCCGGCTGCATGAGCTGCCATTGCGACACGCCGCAAGCCCGCATCACCACGATCTCGCTGTCGCCGATCAGCCGGTTGTAGGTGAAGAGCACGCCGACGAAGCCGCCGATCGGCACAACGAGCTGGAGGAGCTGCGGCAGGCTGAGCGCCAGCATCTCGAGGAAGGGATAGAGCGCCACGCCCCGGTCGACCACCATCTCGACGAGACGCAGCGACTGGACCAGCCAGCAGGCGGCAGTCAGCGCGCAAGTCACGACGAGAGTGAGGCCCAGGGTCTGGCGGAAGAGGTACCGGGTCAGGCGGTTCATCGGGCCGCGAGTATATCGACCGCAATCCGGGGGGCCAGCGATGAATCGTCCCGCGGACGGCAGGGCCAGCTGCCGCCGGGGCAGGCATCGGCCGCCGGACCTGCCGCGCCATTCGCCTGTTGACACCTGCGTCACGAGCCGTGCAGTAGGCGACCTTGTTCTTGGGCCGCCGGCCGTGGCCGCCCCCAGCATATCGCCCAGGGAGGGCGAATTCGTGTGACCGCAGAGTTGGAAGCCTGGTCGGGATCGGTGGCGTCGCGCGGGCCGAAGGCTGGGATGAAGTTCACGGGCATTCTCGCCCCGCCTGGCGGCGACGCCGGCACCGAGCTGTCGCTGGATGCCGCCCCCTTCGTGACCGATCTCCGCCTCGACCAGGTCATCACAGCAGTGATCTCCGGGAAGGAGGAGTACGAGCTGGCCCCGTTCTTCTGCCGGCCGCTCCGCCAGGTCGAGTCGGTGACCTACCGTCAGGACGTCATGCGCGACCTGGAGACGGGTCACCTGCTCGACGACGTCACCGCCTTTGCCGCAGGCATGCGGGCGATGCGTGCCCATCTCGCCCAGGCCGAGAGCGGCCGCTACGACCTGCAGAAGGATCGATGGTTCCTGGATGCGGCGGTGCTCTACGGCAACGCCGTGAACCGCCTGCTGGGCGATCTTGCAGCGGTGCCCCCGCGCTCCCGCGGGCTCGTCGATTTCAAGGCCTGGCTGACAGCATACGTCGCGTCCGACCGCTTCGCCTCGTTCTTTGCGCGGGCGACCTCGCTCCAGGCTGAGATGGCGGGCGTGCGCTACGGCGTCCTCATCCGGCAGCGGCGCGTCGATGTCCGCCGCTACGCCGGCGAGCCGGATTACAGCAGCGAGATCAAGACGGCATTCGAGCGCTTCAAGCAGGTCGACTCGCAGCAGTACAATTTTGCCGTCGGCGAGGAGCTCGACCTCAATCACGTCGAGGCCCGGATCCTCACCGGCGTCGCGGAGCTGTTCTCGGACATCTTTTCGCGGGTGCGGAGCTTCAAGGAGGCCGAGGCCGGCTTCGTCGACGACGCGATCGTCAGGTTCGACCGCGAGATCCAGTTCTATGTTTCGTACCTGGAATACATTGCGCCGCTGAGGAAGCTGGGGCTGAGCTTCTGCTATCCGGACGTCAGCGAGACCTCGAAGGAGGTGTCCAGCCGCCAGAGCTTCGATCTCGCTTTGGCGGGAAAGCTGGCCGCCGAAGGCACCGCGCCGGTATGCAACGACTTCCACCTGCAGGATCCGGAACGGATCCTGGTCGTGTCGGGACCGAACCAGGGCGGCAAGACGACCTTCGCCCGCGCCTTCGCGCAGCTTCATTATCTCGCGAGCCTGGGCTGCCCGGTGCCCGGCAGCGCGGCGCGGCTCTACGTGCCCGACCGGATCTTCACCCACTTCGAGAAGGAAGAATTTCTCGAAGATCTGCGTGGCAAGCTGGAGGATGACGTCGTCCGGATCCACCGCATCCTCGAGAACGCCACGCCGAAGAGCGTCATCGTCGTGAACGAGATCTTCTCATCCACCGCGCTCCGTGACGCCACGGCTCTCAGCGAGCGGATCGCGACGGCGATCGCGCGCCTCGATGCGCTGTGCGTCTGGGTGACCTTCATCGACGAGATCGGCGCGCTCAACGAGAAGACGGTCAGCGTGGTCAGCACCGTCGAGCCGGACGAGCCGACACATCGGACCTTCAAGCTCGTTCGGCGGCCGGCGGACGGTCTCGCCTATGCCATGTCGATCGCCGAGCGCCACGGCCTCACCTATGACCGGCTGCAGGAGCGGCTGCGCTCGTGAAGGCCCATCTGCTCAACCCGGCGCGCGACTTCGACTGGCAGTGGACCTTTCATGCCGCGGCCGAGCGCGAGGCGAAGCGGCGCGGCTGGAAGTATGAGGCGCCGGAGGATTTCGACTGGCGGGCAGGCCTGCCCTGGAACGCCGAAACGCTTGCCCAGGACCTCTCGCTCGACACGCTGTTCGAGGCAATGGCGGGCGATGACGACGTCATCTTCGAGGTGGCGCGGAAGGTCATCCTGGCCGGCGTCGAGGCCGATATCGAGACGATCCGGTACCGCCAGAGCATCCTGCGCGATTGCCTGGCCAATGCCGAAACCGTCCGAAAGCTCTACGCGATCGCCGAGGAGGCCATCGAGAAGCACAAGGCGCATGCAGCCGGCACGCTCTCCCGCTTTCCCGACTGGGTGCTGCGCAAGGCGATCGAGCAGCTCGGTATCTCGGTCGGCGACCTGCGCAAGATGCGGCAGCTCGCCGAATCGCATGGCGCACGGTTCGCGGCGCCCGGCTGGACCGAGTTCTTCGCGATGCTGCAGCGCGATCTCGATGACGACTACCTCGGCGTCGTCGAAGGGCATCTCGACCAGTTGCGGCTGCGCAACGGCGAGCTGGTCAGCGCCGAGCTCGGTCCCGGCAATGCCGGGCGGCGCTATATGCTCCACCCGGTGATCACCGAGGAAGGGTGGAAGCTCCAGAGCTGGATCCGCGACTTCTTCGAGGAGAAGCAGCAGACCTACAGCTTCGAGATCCCGGCGCGCGACGTGGCCGGCGCGCAGGCGCTCGCGGAGCTTGGCAATCGCGGCATCGTGCTTGCGGCCAATGCGCTCGGCCAAGCGGCCGACCATGTGCTCGACTTCTTCGGCGTGCTGCGCGCCGAACTTGCCTTCTATGTCGGTTGCCTCAACCTCTTCGACCGGCTCAAGGGCAAGGGGGAGCCCATCTGCATGCCCGTCCCCACCCCGACGGAGGAGCAGGCCCTTTCGTTCCGCGGCCTCTACGACGTCGGGCTCACGCTCAGCATCGAGCGGCGGACGGTCGGCAACGACGCAGACGCGGACAGGAAGTCTCTCGTCGTCATCACCGGCCCGAACACCGGCGGCAAATCGACGTTGCTGCGCGGGATCGGCGTGGCTCAGCTGATGATGCAGAGCGGGATGTTCGTCGGCGCCGAGGCGTTCACCGCGAGCCTGTGCAACGGACTCTTCACCCATTACCGGGGCGAAGAGGATGAAAACCTGCGCAGCGGCAAGTTCGACGAGGAGCTGCGCCGCATGAGCGACATCGTCGATCGCGTCCGGCCCGGCGCGACGGTCCTCTTCAACGAATCGTTCGCGGCGACGAACGAGCGCGAAGGCTCGGAGATCGCGAGGCAGATTGTCTGCGCACTGCTGGAACAGGGCATCAAGGTGTTTTTCGTGACGCATCTATACGAATTCGCGCGTGGTATGTACGAGCAAAGCCAAGAGGATGCGGTCTTTCTGCGCGCCGACCGACGGCCAGACGGGACACGAACCTTCAGACTCGT
>DATGFU010000126.1:0-9858 GCA_035308865.1 Allostellaceae bacterium
GCAGCGAGCTCGGGCTCGGCCGTCATCGTGCCAGCTCGATGGTGTTCTACTACATCAAGTCGCCGGCCGGTGGGCAGGCCGAGTACAGCGCCGACTCCGACTACCTCACCGACGACTGGAAGCCCCGTTTGTGGGATGCGGAGTACGCCCAGCACCACTGGGTGGCCGCCGCGCCGCAAGGCAGCGGGGCCGCCTCGCCGGCCGGTGTCGAGATCATCGAGGGACCGATCCCGCGGCTGAGCGACACGGTCCGGCGGCCGGCGGGCTAGAACCAAACATCCGGATCGGGGGAGGGAGGGGATCGTGGAAACCGTCAGGCGGATCGTCACCGGGGTGAACGAGCACGGCAAGGCCGTGATCATCGAGGATGCGCCGGCCCGGAACACGGTCTATCGCGAGGCGCTCAGCGTCAGCTCGGCGCTGGTCTGGGTGACCGACGAGACGCCGGTCGACCTCGCGAAGTACAACGACCCGGCGATCCGCCAGACCGGCGTGGCGCCGCCGCCCGGCGGGTCGATCCTGCGCGTCGTCGATTTCCATCCGGCGCCGAAGCAGATCGACAACGAGGCCTTCATCGAGGCGATGGGCCTGTCGCAGGCGGATCACAAGGACACGCGCCACGCCTTCATGCACCGCACCAGGAGCGTCGACTACGCGATCGTGCTGAGCGGCGAGATCGACATGCTGCTCGACGAGGGCGAGGTCCATATGAAGGCGGGCGACCTGCTGATCCAGCGCGGCACGAACCACGCCTGGGTCAATCGCGGCGACACGGTCTGCCGGATCGTCTTCGTGCTGATCGACGCCATCGACTATCCGCCGCCGAACGGCGCGCCGTTCCCGGCCGAGGCGTAACGGGATCGTGGCCGGCTCGCGGGATTCGCCGCGTGCGTGGCGCGTCGCCGCGATCTGCGCGGTGGGGATGATGGTGAGCGTCGTGCCGTTCCATATCGGCACGTTCCCGCTCTTCCTGCAGCCGGTCTCGGGCGAGTTCGGCTGGGGCCGCGCGGCGTTTGCGATCTCCATCAATATTTCGGCCCTGACCGCCGCGCTGGTTGCGCCGGTCGCCGGGCGGCTAGTGGATCGGCTGGGTGGGCGGCGCGTCCTCGTCCCGAGCATCATCGCCTACGGGATTGCACTGATGGCGCAATCGCAGCTGACACCGTCCTGGCTGCCGTTCTGCCTGCTCTACTTCGCCCTCGGGATGGCGGAGGCTGCGGCCGGTCCGGTGGCCTATTCCCAGGTCATCGCATCCTGGTTCACCGCCAAGCGGGGCTTGGTCCTGGCGCTTGTGGTCGGTGCGACGGTGACGGTGTCGACCGCGGTGATGATCCCGGTCACGCGGATGCTGATCGACGATCACGGCTGGCGCACCGCCTACGTCGTCCTCGGCGCGATCGTCCTGGTCCTGGGATTGCCGGCGATGCTGCTGTTGCCGCGCGAACGTCCGACGCCGGCCGCGCCAACGGAAGCTGCCGCCGCGATGCCGTTGGTCGGACTCACGGCGGGGCAGGCGCTGGCCGGCGCGACCTTCTGGCTCGTGGCCGGCGGGCTGGTGATCCACTCGCTGGTGGTCGGCGGCGTGCGCGGACATCTCTTCTTGCTGCTAACCGATCGCGGCCTCTCTGCCGATACGGCGACGCTTGCCCTGTCCATGCTGGCGCTCGCGGGGCTCGCCGGCAATATCGTCTCGGGGCTCCTGATGGACCGGATCGGCAGCCCGCGGATCGCACTGCCGTTCTTCGTCGCCGCCCTGCTGGGCCTTCTCCTCCTCGACCATGCGCCGGGCGCGGCGAGCAGCGTGGCCGGCGCGGCGGTGCTGGGCTTCGGGATCGGCGCCGAGTCCGGCCTCGGCCCCTATTTCGTCTCGCGCTATTTCGGGCTGCGCTCGTTCGGCCAGATCTACGGCTGCATCATCTCGATGTTCGCGATCAGCTCGGGGCTGGGGCCTTATCTTCTGGGTCTTGCCTACGACCGGGCCGGATCCTACCAGGCCGGGCTGATCGTGGCCGAGATCGCGCTCTGCGTCGGCGTCGTCCTGATCGGGTCGCTGGGACCCTATGTCTATGCCGCGCGCCGGCAAGCGGCCGCGGAGCCGGCCTGACAACGGGAGGCTCACCATGAAGCTCGTCGTCTTCCAGCCGCCCGGCGGCGATCCGCGGCCTGGCCTCATGACCGATCGCGGCGTGGTCGACCTCTCGTTCCTGACGGGTCATGGGGCGGCCGCCCAGCAGGCCATGCTGCGGATCATCGACGAGTTCGAAGACCTCCGGCCGACCCTCGAGAACGTCGCGGCCGAGGTCGAGGCGATGCCGGTCGACGCCGTGCGCCTGCGGCCGCCGATCCCGCGGCCGGGCAAGATTCTCGCTTGCATCGCCAATTACTGGGAGCATGCCCAGCGCGAGCCGCGTCCGCTCAACATGTTCCTCAAGAACCCCGACGCGGTGGTCGGACCGGGCGACACGATCATGCTGCCCGAGTTCACGGAGCCCTGGTGCTTCATGCACGAGGCCGAACTGGCGATCGTCATCAAGGGCCCGGCGAAGCGGGTCGCCCGCGAGAACTGGCGCAGCGCGGTCTTCGGCTACACGGCGATGATCGACGTCTCGGCCCGCGGCGACGGGCGCTTCACCTGGCCCAAGGGGCCACCGGCCAGCTGGCTCGGCAAGTCGTTCGACACCTTCGCGCCGATCGGCCCCTGCATCGTGACGGCCGACGAGATCACCGAGCCCAATGATCTTCTCGTCCGCTTCTGGAACGACGGCCAGCTGCGCCACAACTACAGCACCGACGACATGGAGCATCCGGTGCCGGAGCTGATCGAGTTCGCCACCACGGTCATGACGATGCATTCGGGCGACCTGATCGCCTGTGGCACCAATCACGAAGGGCTGGGCATGCTGCAGGACGGCGAGCGCGTCGAGATCGAGATCGAGCGGATCGGGCGGATGTCGCTCACCGTCGCCGACCCGCTGAAGCGGCAGTGGGAGAAGGGGGTCTACATGGGACCGAACTCCACCAATCCGGATGCCGTGCGCCGGAACCGCCCCGGCGCCGGCTCCTGATCACGCCGCCCAGGCGAGGCGTTCGGCCCGTTCGGGATCGTCTTCGACACGGCACTCGGCGTCGAAGATCATCGTCGCCCGGTTTTCTGCCGTGTAGCGCGGCCAATCGGGCAGGCCGTCGTGGTTCGGCTCTCCCGTGCGGGCGAAGCGGATCCAGGCATCGCTCATCGCCGCTGCGAGCGCGCCGCGGCCCGGCGCATCTCCGACTAGGCGTGACGAGGCGAGATTGTCGAACACGAACGGGATCTCCAGCGTGTGGCACGCGCCGAGCCGGCCGCCGAGTTCCGGAGACTTCCAGTCGAAGCGATAGGCGTAGACCGGTGCCGGCTGCGCCGCCTTGCGTTCGGCGATGACGAGCGACGGCACCCGGATAGACTGGTCCGTCATGATCGCAAGCATCAGTTCACGGGGCATTGCGCCGGGCCTCGCCCGGCGGTAGGCGTCGACGAGCTCCGGAGCGCGGTCGCCGAGGAAGCCGCGCGCCAGGTCCGGCAACCCTTCCCAGTCCAGCGACTCCGCCCAAGGGGCGAGGCCGAAGAACAGGTTCATGTCATCGGCGGTCGTTCCGATGATCATCGGTATCGTGGCGGACAGAGCGGGCGCGGTCGGCGCGAAGGGCTGGCGGGGCAGGTGCCTCCCGTCGACCACGGGATTGAACCCGTGACGCCGTCGCTCCGCGAAGGGAAGCGCGGCAATGCTTGCGAGCACGGCCTCCTGGGCGGCGAGCAGCCGCTCGGGGGGCAGGCTTTGCAGCGCTTCGACATCGTCCGGCCGCAGACCCGCCGCCGCCACGACCTTCCGCGCGGTCTCGCCTGCATTCGCCGGCGTCATTACTTCCACGGCGGGGCCGCTCTGGATGATGGCCTTGTGGAAGAGACCTTGCGCGGCAGGCATCGCCATCAGCACACAAATCTTGGCGCCGCCGCCGGACTGGCCGAACAACGTGACGTTTCCCGGGTCGCCGCCGAAAGCCGCGATGTTCTCCCGCACCCAGCGCAGCGCCGCGACGATGTCCAGCATCCCGGCATTGCCCGATGCGCCGTAGGTCTCGCCGCCGACATCCGACAGGTCGAGATAGCCGAACGCGCCGAGCCGGTGATTGAGCGTCACCACGACGACATCGCCGCGGCGCGCGAGATGGGTCCCGTCATACCAGGGCGACCCGCCCGAGCCGACGATGAAGGCACCGCCGTGAAGCCAGACCATCGCCGGCCGCGCCCGGCCGTCTCCGATGCCCGGCGTCCAGACGTTAAGGACCTGGCAGGCCTCTCCGATCGGCTCGGGCTCTTGGGGCGTGAATAGATCGCGCAACGCCTGCGGCATCGCAAAACCGCCTTCGCTCTGCATGGCGCGCACGCCGTAGGCAGCCGCGTCGCGGTTGCCTGTCCAGATTTCAGGCGGTCCGGGCGCCATGAAGCGTGCCGGTGCCGCGGCGTAAGGAATGCCCTTGAAGGCAGCGACGCTGCCGCACACCGCGCCCTTCACCCGGCCAAATTCTGTCTGAGCTACGACCGCATCTGACATGACGACTATTCCATCCCGGCTCGATCGCTCCGAGCCGAACGCTATTCTGCCGGAAATGACCGCGGACGCCGCTAAGGCTGCGGCGCGACGCGTCGCAGCCACTCCATGGCCCCGTCGAAGGGAAGCGGCCGGTTGAAGTGATAGCCTTGCAGGTAGTCCGCACCCAGCCGCGCCAGAAACGCGGCGGATTCTTCCGTTTCCACCCCTTCCGCGACACATTCGAGGTGCAGGCTCCGGGCGAGCGAGACCACCGACGTCACGATCGTCACCGAATCGGCCGAATGCTGCGCGCTGGCGACGAAGGACTTGTCGATCTTCAGTTCAGAGAACGGCAGCTGCTGCAAGGCCTTGAGCGACGAGTAGCCGGTCCCGAAATCGTCCATGGCCAAGGGGAAGCCCTTCAGCCTCAAACGGTTGAGGATGTCCGTCGTCAGCCTGACATCGGCGGTGGCGACGCTCTCCGTGATCTCGAAGACGATCATGGACGGCGCCACCCCGGCGCGCTCGACCACGCTGGCGCAGCGATCGGGGAAGTCGAGCGAGCGCAGGTTCCCGGCGGAGACGTTGATCGAGATCGGCATGCGATAGCCGGCCGCCAGAAGGCGGAGATGAAGCGCGATCGACGCATCGATCACCCAGAAGGTCAGGGCGTCGATCGTGGCGTCGTCCTGCTCGGCGACCGGGATGAAGAGATCGGGCTGGACCAGACCCTGCACGGGTCGGCGCCACCGCGTCAGCGCCTCGAAGCGGATGGGCCGAAACGAAACCGAATCGACGACGGGTTGAAGAAACAGCTCGAGCTCGCCGCGGTTCAGCCCCTCCATGATCGCCGCCGGCGTAATCAGGTCGGACGTGGATTCCGTACCCTTCTTCCCCTTGGCCTCGCGGACCGGCGCCGCAGCCTCGGCAGGACGCTCGACCGCCGCCAACGTGTCCCGCAGATGGGCGAGACGGATCGGCTTGGGCAGGGCGGCGGCCACCCTGAGGCCGAGCGAGTCGCCATAGTGCCAGACGCTTGTCAGCACGCGCTCGTCGAACCCGCTCATCAGGATGACCGGACCGGCGAATTGCACGCCGGCAAGGAAGCGCAGCTGCTCGACGCCGTCCCGATCGCCGAGCTGGAGGTCGAGCATGACGACGTCGGGCCGGTTCTCGTCGAACCGGGACAGGAACGCCGCCTCGTCGGTCGCCGTGTCGACGGTCCAGCCGCGATCCTTCGCGACGCCGGCGACCAGCGTTACAATTCCCCTCTCGTCATCGAGAACAAGAAGGCGCATTCCCTGCCTCCAGCCGCTCACGCGGCAGCCGGCACGCGGTCACCCCGCATACCCAACCGGCCCATTACCCAGTAGACAGCATACCAATCCTGAGGGCCATAACAAGATATTTCTACTCGAACTAGATGAACTCGTAGAACTCGTATGAAGGCCGCAGAGTAGCCTGTGGTATTGATATAGTAGTCGTGGTAATCGTTGCAATTCAATGAATCCGCCGGCCCCTCTCCAATGTCGAACCACCACTGACCGCGAACGCTCCGGGCGAATGTTCGCGAGAGCCGTGAAACCGGCCACGTCGCCGCCAGCCGGCTGGGTCGTCTGACGAGGGGAATCGGCTGGTACCCCACGGCTGCCCTGGCCCGCGCTCACCGCTCATGAAACCATAGATCGCATGCATTGGTACGACGGCACTACAACAGTACGACGCGTCCTGCTTATACAAATTTCAATATCTGTGCTACATTTAACACAAATGCTCTTTTGTCGCGCCGCCATGCATGCAAGCCGGGTTGTGCAAGGCGCCATCGGAGTTGGGGGATGAGGGTACGCGTACCTGTAGCGAGTGTCGGTGCCGGGGACGGCCCGGGTTCCACGGCGGATGTGTGGCGGTGCAGCTCCTTTGCTTTGGCCTAGCGGCGCGCCGCTATGCCCTCGATCTCGCGTCGATTGAACGCGTGGTTCGCGCGGTGGCGCTCGACCGGATACCAGGGCTGCCGCCGGCGATACGGGGCGTGTTCAACCTTCATGGCCGCCTCGTGCCCGTGGGTGACATGCGGCATCGGCTCGGTCTTGCCGCTCGCGAGATCGAGCTCGACGACCGCATCGTCGTCACCCGCGCGGCCGGTCGCCTCTTCGGGGTCGTGGCCGAGGGCGGCACGGAGGTGGTGGACTGCCCCGACAGCGCGATCTCCGACCCGGGAATGCTCGTCGCGGAGCCGGACATGGCGGCCGGCCTCGTGCAGCTCCAGGACGAGCTCGTCCTCATCCAGGATCTCGCCAAGTTTCTCAGCGCCGACGGCTGGCGGGCGCTGGACGCGACTCTCGATGCCCAAAGCTGACGCCACCGCATCCGCGTGGACCGAGCCGTTGCTTGCCGCCGCGGCCGCCGCTGCCGAGTCGTATCTCGGGCTGCGCTCTGCGCCCCGGCAGCGCGACGATCTGGAGCGGGCGCTCTGGGCTCTCGCCGCGGAGCGCCTTTCCGGTGCCGCCGGCGACGAGGCGCTGCTGGGCGCCTTGCGCTCGGCGGATGGGTTGCTGAGCTTGGCCCGCCACCTCACGGTCGGCGAGAGCTATTTCCTACGGGAACGGGGAGGGCTCGATCTTTGGTGCCGCCGTGTGCTTCCCGCGCTGCTCGAGAGCCGGTCCCGCGATGGCGATCGCCGCGTGCGGCTGTGGAGCGCCGGCTGCGCCACCGGAGAGGAGCCCTACTCTCTGGCGATGCTTCTGGAAGATTCGATGAGCGATCTCGGCCGCTGGAACGTCGAGCTCCTGGCGACCGACGTCAATCCCGCCTTCCTCGCTACCGCGGAGCAGGGTCGATATCGCGATTGGTCCTTCCGCGGCGTGCCGGACCCGGTCCGCGCCCGGTGGTTCCGGGGCGAGGCTGACGGCGCCTGGCAGATCGGGGAACGGCTCCGCGGCAGCGTGCGTTTTTCGCCGCTGAATCTCGTCGACGAGACATGGCCGGCGCCGTTCGGCGCCCCCGGCGCCATGGACCTCATCCTGTGCAGAAACGTGCTGATGTACCTGGCGCCGTCGCACGCGGCGCGGGTCGTGCGGCGGCTGCGGGAGAACCTCACGGAGGATGGCTGTCTGCTGGTGGGAATAGCCGAAGCGTCGCTGCCGATCTTCGACGGGTTCACGGCGCTTCGCACCGACGGTCTCGTGGTCTTTCGCAAGGCCACCGGCCGCGCCGCCGAGCCGTCGCGGCCGGTGGCTCGTGCGGCTCGCCCGCACGGCCCGGCAAAGCCACGGCGGTCCCCGGCGGCCGATCCTCTGCCTCACCGCGCGATGCCGGACCAAGCGCCGGTCGGCGATCCGCTCCGCACGGTCGAAAGCGCCATCGAGAAGGATCCGACGGATGCGGGGCTGCGCTATCGGCACGCCGGCATCCTGATCGAGCTCGGCCGGCGCGCCGAGGCAGCGGAAGCTCTTCGGGGCGCGATCTTCCTGGCGCCGGACATGGCGCTCGCGCATTTCGCCCTCGGCATGCTGTGCCGCAACGCGGGCGACGCTCGCTCGGCGCGGCGGCACTTCGACAATGCAGCGGCCATGCTCGAGCGGCTCCGGTCGGACGAGGTGCTGGCGGATGGCGGCGGGCTGACCGTCGGCGAGCTGACGGCGATCGTGCGTGCCTCGCGCGATCGGGCCGCGGTCGTATCATGAGTGCTTTCCCCTCCCGTGCTTCGGCCGCCGGCATCGCTGGCCGCCGCCGTACCGAGGCGGTCCTGCGTGAGCGCGCGCGGGCGCTGGCGCGCGCCGAATCGGGCGCGGAGACCGAAGCCCAGATCCAGCTTTTGATGTTCCAGCTGGCCTGGGAGACCTACGCCTTCGAGATGCGGCTCGTGCGGGAGGTGTATCCGCTGCGCGACCTGACGCCGGTTCCCTGTACGCCGCCGTTTCTGCTCGGTGTCATCAATCTTCGCGGCGAGCTGTGCCCGGTCGTAGAGCTGAAGCGTCTGCTGGGCCTGCCGGAGCAAGGCATCACGAACGCGACGCGCGCGGTCATCCTCCGAGACGGCTCGCTGGAGCTCGGCGTCGTCGCCGACGTCATCGTCGGCGTCCGCTCGGTCGCGGCGGCGAGCATCGGGCCGCCGCCGGATTCGCTTGCCGGGATCGATAGCAGCTTCCTGCGCGGCGTCGGGCCGGACGGCATGGCTGTCCTCGACGCCTCGCGGATCCTTCGATACCCGAAACTTGTCATCGACGATCAGGTGGAAGAATGAGGAGTGGAAGATTGAGCCGCCCCCGATTCGGCAGCCGCCAGGCCGTTCCGATTCTACTGTCCGCGCTGCTGCCGCTGGCGACCCGGGCGGCGGCAGACTCGCCGGCGGACACGCCCAATCTCAGCGGCCTGTCGCTGGAGGAGCTCTCGAACGTCGAGGTGACCTCGGTCTCCAAGACGGCCGAGAAGCTGAGCGACGCTCCGGCGGCGATCTACGTCATCACGCACGACGACATCATCCGCTCGGGCGCCACCACGATTCCCGAGATGCTGCGGCTCGCGCCGAACCTGCACGTGGCGCAGCTCAACGCCGCCACCTACGCGATCTCGGCCCGCGGCTTCAACGTCGGCGACAATGCGAGCATGTCCGACAAGCTCCTGGTGCTGATCGACGGCCGCACCGTCTACACCCCGCTCTTCGCCGGCGTTTACTGGGACATGCAGGAGGTGCTGCCCGAGAACATCGAGCGCATCGAGGTCATCAGCGGGCCCGGCGGCACGCTGTGGGGGGCCAATGCCGTCAACGGCGTTATCAATATCATCACCCGCAAGTCCGCCGATACCCAGGGCGGGCTGCTCGATCTCGGCGGCGGCAATCTCGAGCGGATGGGGAGCTTCCAATACGGCGGCAGGCTGGCGGACGACCTGACCTACCGTGTCCATGTCGAAGGCGCCGAGTTCAGCCCCAACAAGACGAGCGCCCATACCGATGCCGAGGACGGCTGGTCGCGGCCCCAGGGCGGGTTTCGCCTCGACTGGACGCCGCCCGGCGACAGCGTAACCGCCGAGGGCGATCTGTTCCACGTATCGACGGTGGGCGGCAACGCTGCCGGCAGCGACATGATCGCGTCCTGGGACCACGACCTGGGCGACGGAGCGGCGTTCCGGGCGGATGCCTATTTCGACGAGGCCAGGCTCAGCGGCGACAACAGTCTCGGTTTCGTCATCGACACCTACAATTTCGACGTGCAGCACAATTTCCCGCTCGGCAGCTGGAACGAGATCGTCTGGGGCGCCGGGGATCGCGCCATCAACTACCGCGTCGCGA
>DATGFU010000127.1:0-10529 GCA_035308865.1 Allostellaceae bacterium
CGGCTGCCGGTGAGCCTGCCGTCGGAGCTCGTCCGCCAGCGCCCCGACGTGCTGGCGGCGGAGGCGACGCTGCACCAGGCGAGCGCGGAGATCGGAGTCGCGACGGCGGCTCTGCTGCCGAATGTCGCCCTGACCGGCAGCTACGGCGTCAACAACGGCTCGGCGGCGCAGCTGTTCAGCGCCGGGTCCCGGTTCTGGAGCTTCGGGGCCGACATGACCCAGCCGATCTTCGAAGGCGGGACCCTCTGGGAGAAGCGCAAGGCGGCGTTCGAAGGGTTCAATCAGGCCAAGGCGAGCTACCGGCAGACCGTGCTCGCCGCCTTCGCCCAGGTCGCCGACACGCTCCGCGGGCTCGAGCACGACGCCGAGGTGCTCAAGGCGGACGATCAGGCGATGGCGGCGGCCGATCAGTCGCTGAGCCTCGTCCAGGCCAACTACGCGGCCGGCATCGCGACCTATCTCGACGTGCTGACCGCCGATGCCCAGGACCGGCAGGCCAAGATCGCCGACCTGCAGGCCCTTGGCCAGCGTTACCAGGATACGGTGGCCATGTTCACGGCGCTGGGCGGTGGCTGGTGGGCCGCCGAGCAGCAGGCCGAGGGGACGGCCTCCGGGACGGCGCCGGGTCCCTAAGCAGGCGTGTCCTTAATGCTCAAGATTCCCGCCGTCATCGCGAGCGGAGCGAAGCAATCCAGGGCCGCGGTCTCGGACCCCTGGATTGCTTCGCCTGCGGCTCGCAATGACGATGGGACTATGTGGGCCTGCAGGCCCACATCGGCTCAGTGCGCGGCGATCCGGCGGGAGAACGCGTTCTTGGGTCTGGCGTGCCCCCGCAGAGACGAGTTTGCGCTGGTCAGCACCGCTGTTCAGCAAGTCGCGGGTATCGTTGGCTGAAGGCGCACGGCGAAGGCGAGGACGTCCGTGGTCATGACGCTGTCGATCGCGACGCCACGCGCACCCTCGACGATCGTCCCGAAAATGCCCATCTGCCGGTCGGTCCAGGACACCAGCCGGGTCCGCTCGCCTTCGTGCTCCCTGAGGCCATCGCAGTTCGTGCAGGAACCGGTTCCGTCTAACGCCTCGGCCCCCCTGGGCGATTCGGTCGGCGTCGCATCCCAGCGCTCGATCTCCAGACCCACCCAGCTGAGGTCCGAGCGGCAGGAATCCTCGACCTCGGCGACCAGTCCGGACATCGCCTCGCAAATGCGGCAGAAGGTGACGTGCCGCTCGGTCGACGCTGATGTTGGGGGGCTTCTTCATCGACCTGATCTGCAGCGCTTATTCGAGGCCTGGCCGACCCTCGGCAGCGTGACAGGATAGTGCCCAGGCTCGTTTGCCCTCTTCGTCAAGGCGCAGCGGAAATGCGGTACGGCACAGAAAGTTGTGGCCAGACCCGTCGGCTCTCCCCCAAGCCACAGAATGGTGCGTCAGCCCGTCCGATTCACGTCGTCGCGAGCCCGAGCCGTCGGGCAGCCGATCGGCAAAGTGTGCCGCGTCTCGGGGGTGCGGCCGCGCCGCTCAGGGGGCCTGCGGCATGCGCCTCGCGCTGACCGTTTCAGCCGTCACCCGGCCCTCCTTGCCGCCGAAATGGCCGATCACGTAGTTGGCGACAGCCGCCAGCTCCTCGTCTGAATAGGCATTGCGGAAGCTCGGCATGTAGCCGGTGCCGTGCCGGGTCTTGAGGTCGGCGCCCGAGAGCAGCACCTGGATCAGGTTCACCCCCTCCGGATCGTTAACGGCCTGGCTGCCGGCAAGCGCCGCGTAATCCGTCTCGCGGCCCTTGCCGTTCCAGCTGTGGCAGCTGGCGCAGGCGCCTTCGAAGATCCGCCGGCCGAGCTCGTTCTTGGATTCCTGCGCCCCGGGAGCCCAGGCCACGGACGTCGTCATCGCCGCCGGTGCCGGATCGATCTGGGTGCCGGGCGTGCCCGCCTGCGGCTCGACTTTCCGCAGATAGGCGACGACCGCCTTCGTGTCCTCCGTCGTCAGGTATTGCAGGCTGTTGGCGACCGCCTCCCCCATCGGGCCGGCGGCCGAGCCGCGCCCCGAAGCATGGCCCCAGGTCAGGTAGTCGGCGATCTGCTCGTCGGACCAGTTGCCGATGCCGTAGGGGTCGGTCGTGATGTTGTAGGCGTGCCAGCCCTGCAGCAGGGCGCCGCCGAACTGCCGCCCGGTCTCCATCGCGAAGCCGGCGTTGCGCGGCGTGTGGCACTCGCCGCAATGGCCAAGCGCGGTCGCGAGATAGGCGCCGTGGTTCTGCGCCTGCGATGCGCCCGGATCCGGGCGGAACCGGTGCTGGTCGAGGAAGGCGATGTTCCAGAACGCCAGCGTCCAGCGCTGGTTGAACGGGAAGGCGAGGTCGTTCGGGCGCGCCGGGGCGTGCACCGGCGCCAGCGTGAAGAGATAGGCCTTCATGGCGACGGCATCGTCGCGGCTGAGGCCCGTGTAGGATGTATAGGGGAAGGCCGGGTAGAGATTGCTGCCATCCTTCGCGACGCCCTCGTGTAGCGCACGCACGAAATCGTCGTCGCTCCAGCTGCCGATCCCGGTCTCCTTGTCGGGCGTGATGTTGCTCGAATAGATCGTCCCGAACGGCAGGTGGAAGGCGACACCGCCGGCGAAGGGCTTGCCGTCCGCCACGTTGTGGCAGCCGGCGCAGTCGGCCGCCTTCACCAGATACTCGCCCCGCGCGACGAGCTCGGGGGTCGGCTTAACATCGGCCGCCCAGATTTCGGGATCGCGGTCGTAAAGGCGCCAGGCGGCGAACGCGCCGAGGGCCAGGATCACCACCAGCACGAGCGCGCCGGCGATCCTCAGGAGACGCTTCAGCATGTCAGGCCCCCGTGACCAGGGAGCCCGCGATGGGTAGGCGCCTCACCCGTCTGCCCGATGCCGCGAACACGGCGTTCGCCACGGCAGGGAAGGCGGCGGCCGTGCCGGTCTCGCCGAGCCCACCGGGCGTCTCCGTGCTGTCGACGATATGCACCTCGATCGGCGGCGCCTCGTCCATGCGCAGCATGCGGTAGTTGTTGAAATTCGTCTGCTGCACCCGGCCGCGGTCGAAGGTGACCTCGCCATAGAGCGCGGCCGTCATGCCGAAGACGAGGCCGCCCTCGATCTGCGCCCTGACCGAGTCCGGATTGACCGGCTGGCCGCAATCCATCGCGGCCGTAACCCGGCGAAGCCGGATCTGGCCGCCCTCGGCCACCTCCACCTCGCACACCACGGATAGGTAGGAGCCGAAGGCGAACTGCACCATGATGCCGCGGCCGACGCCGGCGGGCACCGGCGTTCCCCAGCCCGACTTCTCGGCGGCGAGCTCCAACACCTTGAGCGCCCGCGGCTGCTTCTGCAGCAGCGGCCGCCGGAAGGCGACCGGGTCCTGCTTGGCGGCGTGCGCCAGCTCGTCGATGAAGCTCTCCATGACGAAGATGTTGTGGGCCGGCCCGACGGCCCGCCACCACGCCGTGACCACGCCGGGCGGCTCGTGCCGGACCCAGGAGACCTTGAGCGCGCCGGTCTCGTAGATCGGATCCTCGGCGCACTCGACCGCGTCGGGATCGATGCCGTTCTTGCGCATGCCCGGCGGCGCCCAGCGGGCCATGACGCTCGATCCGGTGGTCTTGTGCGTCCACCCGACGATCCTGCCGCTTGCATCGAGCCCGGCCGCGATGTGGTCGTAGTAGAACGGCCGGTAGCGGTCGCGCTGGATGTCGGTCTCGCGCGTCCAGATCATCTTCAGCGGATAGGAGACCTGCTTCGCGAAAGCCGTGGCGATGCCGACATACTCCCACTCGAGCCGCCGGCCGAACCCGCCGCCGATCATGTGGCCGTGCAGGGTGACCTGTTCCGGCTTGACGCCCGCTACCTCCGCGGCGAGGGCCTGAGCCCGCGCCGGCACCTGAGTCCCGCACCAGACTTCGACCCCGTCCGGTCGGACATGGACGGTGCAGTTGATCGGCTCCATCGGCGCGTGCGCCAGGAAGGGCAGCTGGTAGACGGCGTCGAGCTTCACCGCGGCGCCGGCGATCGCCTTGTCGGCATCCCCCTCCTGCTTCGCGACGATACCGTCGCCCTCGGACGCATCCGCGTGGCCCTTCACGATATCGGCCTGGCTGAGACCTGCATTCGGGCCGAGATCCCAATCGACATCGAGTGCGTCGAGGCCCTGCTTCGCCGCCCAGAAATGGTCGCCGACGACCGCGACCCCCTCCTCGATCTTCAGCACGTCGACGACGCCGGGGAGCTTGCGCGCCGCCGCATCGTCGAGCCGCGCGACCTTGCCGCCCAGCACCGGACACATCGCGACGGCGGCGATCTTCATGCCCGGGATCTGGACGTCGATCCCGTAGACCGTCTTGCCATTGACCTTGGTCGGGGTGTCGAACCGCTTCTGCGGCGTGCCGATCAGCTTCCAGTCCTTACGGTCCTTGAGCGGTGCGTCGGCGGGCAAAGGTGCGGCCACGGCCGCCGGCACCAACGAGGCGTAGCTCGCCGTCTTTCCCGACGCGCCATGCTTGACCACCCCGCGCTCCACGGTGAGCGCGGCGGGATCGAGCTTCCACTGCTTCGCCGCGGCCTGGACGAGCGCCGCGCGGGCGATCGCCGCGGCTTTTCGGAGGCTTTCCCAGTCGGCGCGGATCGAGGTCGATCCACCAGTCGCCTGCAGGCCAAGCAGCGGGTTGGCATAGAGCTTGTCGTTCGGCGGCGCGAAGTCGGGCGTCACCTGGTCGAGCCCGACATCGAGCTCCTCGGCCACCAGCATGGAGGCGCCGGTCCAGATTCCCTGGCCCATTTCGACATCGCGCATGATCAGCACGATCTTCCCGTCCTCGCCGATCCGGATGAAGGCGTTGGGGGCGAAGGGACCCGCGGCGGCGGCAGCGCGCGCGATCCGGCTGCCGATCGGCAGGGCTGCGGCCACCACCAGGGCGGTGGTGCCGGCGAGGAAGCTGCGGCGGTGGAGATCGCGGCCCGAGAACATCTTGGTCATCGTCGCCTCCCTCAGGCTGCCGCGGCGCGCTTGATGGCGGCGCGGATGCGCGGGTAGGTGCCGCAGCGACAGATATTGCCGCTCATCGCCGTATCGATGTCGCCGTCGGTCGGGCTGGGCTTCGCCGCGATCAGCGCCGTGGCCGACATGATCTGTCCGGGCTGGCAGTAGCCGCACTGCACGACCTCGAGGTCGAGCCAGGCCTTCTGGATACGGGCGCCGGCAGGCGTGTCGCCGATCGCCTCGATGGTCGTGATCTTGCGGCCGACCGCGTCGCCCACGGCGGTCACGCAAGACCGCACCGGTTCCCCATCAAGGTGCACGGTGCAGCAGCCGCACAGCGCGACGCCGCAGCCGAACTTGGTGCCGGTCAGTCCCGCCACGTCGCGCAGCACCCACAGCAGGGGCATGTCGTCCGGCACGTCGACCTGGCGTGCCTCGCCGTTGATGTCCAGGGTCAGCATGGGGGCCTCGCAAGAGCAGTTTCAAGGACTTGAGGCCGGTCCGTCTTGACTCGGCAACGCCGTGTCACCGGCCGGGGCTCGAAGGTTCGCAACCAGGGCCGGGAGGACATTCGTCGCCCGCCTAGGCGTCCGCAGGTCGGTGTCGTGTGTCCGCCGCGGCAGCGATCCCGAAAGCGCGCGGAACTGGTCCGGGCTTCCAACCTGGAAGATGCCGAGCTTGGATCAATTGCCGTCAACGCGCAACAGATGCAGCCAACACAGATGCAGCCAACGCGATTGCGCTCCAACCTTCGGAGGGACAGGCCGGGGTCAAGGGTGTATCCGCCCGGCTGTGACCGCAACTCCGTGCGCTCGTCGAGGTCCGGCATCTCTTCCGGAAACCGGAAAGATCGGGTAGTTCCTCCGCACCGGAGGGGCATGGCCGCCGCCCCGTCGAGGAGCATGACATGAGAAGCATATTCACCGCCGCCGCGCTCGTGGCGCTCGCCGTGTCGGCCGGCTGCACGCAGAGAGTGGACGTCAAGCCGATCTCCGTGGCGCCGCCGAACCCGGCGAAGCAGAGGCCCGGAAAATACGTCGCCTCGCTCGGTGCCTTCCCGACGACGATCAACATCCAGCCAGGTCAGATCTGGGCGGGCTCGCTCGAGTGCCAGGGCATGAATTTCGACACGGACCTGCGTCCGGTCTACGAGACCGCGCTGAAGGCGGCGCTCGCGTCGGCGTTCCAGCAGGTCGACTTCGTGCCCGCGCCGCTGTCGCCCAAGGAGCTTCTGGACAAGGGCTATGCGGGCGAGTTCGTCTTCGGCGTCGGCTCGCTGACGGGCGCAGCCAACCCTTCGTACGACCTGGTGGGGTCCGTCACCTACACGACGCAGCTCGAAGCTCAAGGCTCGATGTACTATGTCGATGCTGCCGGGCCGCGTCAGCCGGTGCCGGTCTCGGGCATGGGCGTCGGCTCGACGGGCTTCACCCTGATCTGCACCCAGATCGGGGGCGCGTTGGGGGATGCCGCGCACGACGCATTGACGATCCTTGTGCAGCGCGAGCTCGACGCAGCCCGCAACGCGGTCGGAGGCGCGAAGCACGGCTGAGCCCGAGGGGCGCCGCCCGCTATCATGGCGAATAATTGCCCATCGCGCCGTGCGGCCGCCGTGGGACCTGCGCGGGGCTCTGGACGGGCGGCGCTTGGGAGGTGCCTCGAATGGGGGTTCTGCTTCTCAATCTCGTGAAGTGGCTTGCCGGGCTGGCGATACCGGCGCTGCTGGCGATGTATGTGCCGCGGCGCTGGCTCATCGCTACGCTGGCCGCCTGGTCGCTGCTGCCGCTGATCGTCCTCCTGGTCCTCCTCGCCGGCGAGATCCTGCGCAGCCCGTCCGAGCTGGCCCACACCGACGGGATCCTCATGGCGCTCCTCGTCTATGGCGGGTTTCTCGTGGTCCCCTGGCTCGTGATGTCCGTCATGGGCGGCGCCGTCGGGCTGGCGCTGCGGCGGCCGGACACCGGCAGCCAGACGGTGACGGCACCCGCCGCGGCTCCGGCGGCGTCGCCGCCACGGGATGCGCCGGCCCGGCCGGCTGCGGTGCCGCCGCCTCTGTCCCAATGGCGCGCACGCCATGTCGGCTTCGAGCGCGACGGACTGGTTCTCGACGGACTCGACGTCTGGGGGAGCAAGTGGCATCGGCTCGGCGCCGCCGCGGTGAACCTGCCGCACCCGGCCCATCCTCATGAGCTGCATCGCTTCGAGATTTACGAGGCCGGCGAGGGGCGGCACGTCCGGCGCTTCGCCGCCGCTGAATTGTCCAACGGCGTCTGGGGATTCTACACCGGAAGCGGCGCGGATGCGCCGCCGGGCGGGATCTCCGCTGACGGCACACTGGGCTTCGAGAACCTTCTTCCCGGCCCAACCGAGCGGGACCGGCTCGCGCCGACCGGCCGCATCTGGCGCGTCGCCACCGGGGAGGTGCTGGCCGACGGCTCGGCATGGATATCGAGCCTGGTCGTCCCGGGGGCGGACGGCTCGCTTCTCTTCGCGCTGCGCCATTTCAACAACGACGCCTTGTTCAGGCTGCATCCGGCGACCGACAGTTTCAGCGTGGTCGGCGAGCTACGCCCCGACGAGCCCCTCGACCGGCTTGCCGATTCCGTCGATCGGGCATTGCGGGCGATCACCGATCGGGCGCATCGCAATCTCGGACTGCGGCTGTCGCCCGACGGCTCGATCCGTGTCGAGCTCGCCTCGGTGGAGTGGTCCAACACGCATTGGGTCAACTCGCCCCGCGTGGTCGAGGTGGCGACCGGCCGGGTTCTGCTCGATCTCTGGGGCACGGATTGGGATGCCGATGCCTCGTTTCCGCTCGATCGCTCCGTCGCTCTCGATCTGCGGCGCTATCACTTCGGCGGAAGCTGCCAGGCCAGTCTCCACCTCGCCGCCGACAATTTCACGATTTTCGAGGACGCGCCGGCGCCGAGGGTCGTCGGCCCCATCGCCGGGATCGTGCCCGCCCTCGAGGCCGCATCGCGCCGCAGCAGCGCCCTGGCACCTCGCGCGGCCCGGACGCCTCGGCCGGTCGGCCGGCGGCAGCTCCTGATCGCGTTGGCCATCCTGGTCGGGGCGCTCGCGGCGATTGCCGGGATCTCATTCGTCGTCGTCACGCTGACCCCTGCGCCACCGCCGCCGAAACTCTCGACCGTGCCGGAGATGCCGCACTGAGGGGCGCGACGGAGAGCGCCGGGCTGCTCCCTGTCCCTTACGCCGCAGCACGGCGGCGCGGGCGGCGAGCGGCATCGCGATCGGCGCTGCTCGGCGGCGGTGCCGTCAGCGGCCCGAGCGCCGCGACGATCCTTGCGAGATCCGGGCGTTCGCCCGCGCGATAGCCGTCCAGCGCCCGGCGCATCGCGGCAATATGCGCCGGGGTGGTGCCGCAGCAGCCGCCGAGGATGCGAGCCCCGGCGTCGACCGCGAGCCGGGCGTAATCGGCCATCAGCGACGGCGTACCGGTGTAGACGACCCGGTCGCCATCGACGCGGGGGATGCCGCAATTGCCTTTCGCGACGATGGGCACGTCCGGCCGCCTCTCGGTCATCTGCAGGATCGACAGCAGGAGATCCGAGGCGCCGACGCCGCAATTGGCGCCCACCGCCACGGGAAGGGGGTCGAACGCGGTCACCGTCTCGATCAGCGAAACCGGCGGGATGCCCATCATCGTGCTGCCGGCGGTGTCGAAGCTCGCCGTCACCATATAGGGGATGCCCGCTCGCGCGGCGGCGCGTGCCGCGGCACGGATCTCCTCGAAGGAAGACATGGTCTCGATCCAGACGAGATCGGCACCGCCCGCCTTGAGTCCTTCCATCTGCTCGACGAACACCTCGGTGGCGGCCGACTCCGTCAGCTCGCCGAGCGGCTCGTAGAGATCGCCGGTTGGGCCGACCGATCCTGCGACCAGGACCGGACGGTCCGTCGCGTTCGCCACGGCGCGTGCGTTCTCGGCCGCGAGCCGGTTCAGCTCGCGCGTGCTCTCTTCCAGCTTGTGCAGCGCCAGCCGTCGACGATTGCAGCCGAAGGAGTTGGTGAGAAGGATGTCCGACCCGGCATCGATGAAGGACTGATGCAGACGCCGCACGCGGTCGGGGTGCTCGCGATTCCACACCTCCGGCGCCTCGCCGGCGACGAGGCCCATGGCAAAGAGGTTGGTGCCGGTAGCGCCATCGGCGAGCAGCCAGCCGCGCGTAGCCAAAGCGTCTTCAATCATCAGCCTGTCCCATGATCTGCCCACTTTGGTGGGCAGCCGATCATCCGGCAGTGGGACGAGTGGGTCCAGCCTCGAACATGCAAGGCGGATGTGCACCGCAGCGCCTGGGAGTGCGCCCGACGGTACGTCGTTGTTACAAAAGGTTCTACCGTCATCCCCGCGAAGGCGGGGATCCAGAGTCCCGGGCGCCGGCGCTTGCGGCCCTGGGTCCCCGTCTTCGCGGGGATGACGACAACCTATTGGTATCGAACGATACATTTCCGGTCGGACTCTAGGCGCCACCCCTCCGGCCGATCGCGACGGCCAGGCGGCGAATGGCGGCAAGCTCTGCCGTGTGCGGCGCGGGCACGATCTGGCGCAGCCCCGTGTAGAGCAGCCACGCGACCGAGAGAGGCGCGAGGATGGTCTGCACGACGAAGATCTCGATGGCGGTTACGATCTCGTTCGGCATCTCCTCCAGATCCTTGGAGATCGTCCCGACGTCCGGAATGTTGCCCGCGATCCTTTCGGTGGAGCTCTTCAGACTGTCGATGCCGGTGACCAGGGATTGCCAGGTCGAGCCGGCAGGCCCGGACGCCCCGTTCTGAACGGCACCTGACGCGGGCTCCTCGCGCTGCGCGATCTTGTTGCCGGCCATCCGCATCGCGCCGATCGCGCGGTCGAGGTCCGGCGCGAGGAAATGCCGGGTCAGCGCTTCATCGGCCCAGGCCGCGACCGGAACCACCAGCCGGATGAAGAGCGCGAGAAGCACGATGCCCCGTCCAAGCCGGGCGAGCCGCTCCGCGAACTGGTTGTCGCCGCCGAAATCCGCGAGCAGCCACAGCCCGCAGCCGATCGGCAGGAGAATCGTCAGCCCGACCGTCGTTCCGATCGACAGCAGGAGTTGTTGCACCAGAATGGCGGCGATGCTGACCAGCATGACGTCGGAGAATTGCTTCGCCAGATCGTCGATCGGTTCCAGCGCCTGCAGCGGCGCCGCGCCGACGCCGAACGGCGTCAGCTCGACCGATTTCAGGAACGAGATTCCGCCGTTGAGCAGCCGCCCCGCCGCGAAAGCCTCGATCGCCTTGGTCTTGGAGGCGTCGAGATAGGCGACCGCCCCCGATTGAACCGTCTTGAGCGGCGCCAGCTCCGCGGCGGCCTCCAGGGCGCCGATGCCGCCGAGGAGCATCACCGCCGCGAGCAGCGCCGCCCGCCACCGCCCGAAGCGTTGCAACCAGGCGAAATCCGGCATCTCTCATCCCGTCGAAAGCCACGCTCCCATTCTGGCAGCAAAGGAGGCAGCCGATAAGATTCGAATCCCCACGGGATTGGCTCAGCTACCTA
>DATGFU010000128.1:0-4876 GCA_035308865.1 Allostellaceae bacterium
TCGGAGTTCGGGGCATATCGCACCCAAATCGCGAACGGCATCGCGCGGGTCGAGGCGGCGCTGCCGCGGCTTTATCCGCTGGCCCAGGGCGGGACTGCGGTCGGCACCGGGCTCAACGCGCCCAAGGGCTTTGCCGAGCGCTTCGTCGCCGAGCTGACCGCGATGACCCACCTGCCCTATGTCTCGGCCGCCGACAAGTTCGAGGCGCTGGCGGCGCATGACGCGCTGGTCGAGCTGTCGGGCGCGCTCAACACGCTGGCCGCCTCGCTGATGAAGATCGCCAACGACATCCGGCTGCTGGGGTCCGGCCCGCGCTGCGGCTTCGGCGAGATCCATCTGCCGGAGAACGAGCCCGGCTCGTCGATCATGCCGGGCAAGGTCAACCCGACCCAGGCCGAGGCGATGACGATGGTGGCCGCCCAGGTGATCGGCAACCACGTGACGATCACGGTGGCCGGCGCCACCGGCCATTTCGAGCTGAACGTCTTCAAGCCGGTGATAATTTTTAATTTACTCCAATCGGTCCGCCTGCTGGGCGACGCTGCGAACAGCTTTGCGGACAATTGCGTCGTGGGCATCGAAGCCAATCGCGACCGCATCGACCGGCTGCTGCACGAGTCGCTGATGCTCGTGACCGCGCTCAATCCGCATATCGGCTACGACCGCGCCGCCAAGGTCGCCAAGACGGCGCATGCGACCGGCAGCACCTTGAAACAGGCGGCGGTTGATCTAGGCTATCTTTCGGAGGAGGAGTTCGACCAATGGGTGCGACCGGAATCAATGGTGGGGCCAGGGTAGCAAGCCCGACCCGGACAGAGGGCGAGGAGCGGATGCGCAAGCGGTCGGTGGTGATCGCCGGGCACCGCACCAGCGTTTCGCTGGAGAATGTCTTCTGGTCCGGGCTCAAGTCGATCGCCGACGACCGCGGCATGTCGGTCAACCGGCTGGTCGAATCGATCGACTCGGCACGGGCGACGAATCTCTCCAGCGCGATCCGCGTGTTCGTGCTGCAGAGCTACAAGCACGAAGCGGTCCTTGCCGGCGAGTAGGCGGCTCCCCAAATCTGGCACGATCGTTGCTCGGCCCTGCAGGCCGGGCGGGCGGCGCTCGTCATCGATCGTTTACGGTATCGCCCTAACATGTCGGATGACCGTATCTGCCGGGGCGGGCGCATGGGCGAGGTCGTAAACCTCAACAAGCGGCGCAAGGCGCGCGCCAAGCTGGACCGGCAGGCCCAGGCCGCCGAGAACCGGGTGCGCCACGGCCTGATGAAGGCCGATCGCGCGAAGGCTTCGAAGGAGGCCGAGGCGACGGATCGGAGTCACGAAGGAAAGAGACTGGATTGAGCACGCTGAGCTTTCGTCGCCTGGCTGCCGAGCTGGGAATCGAGCCGCCGGAGCGCTTCGCCAACCCGCCCGGCAGCCCGGTCCGCACGCGCCGGCATACCCGCGTGCTCAAGTTCCTGTGGCGGCAGCGGATCCATGCGAGCCTGCCGCGGATCCCCGACGGCCATCATTTGCCGCTCGACGCGGCGCTGGCCGGGCTCGACGCGCATCACCGGGGCGACGGCGAGGCGGTGACCTGGCTGGGCCACGCGGCCTTCCTGCTGCGGATGGCGGGGCAGAACGTGCTGGTCGACCCGTTCCTCTCGGACTACGCCTCGCCGATCGCCGGCGTCGGCCCGCGCCGCTTCACGCCGCCGGGCCTGCCGGTCGGGCATCTGCCGCGGATCGACGTGCTGCTGGTCTCGCACAACCACTACGACCACCTCGACGCGCGGACGATCGAGGCGCTGACGGGCAAGCGGCGCATTCGCGTCATCGTGCCGCTGGGGCTCGGCCGGTTCTTCGGCACGCGCGGCTTCCGGCGGATCACCGAGCTGGCCTGGCACGAGGCGGCCGAGATCGGGGGCTTGCGGGTCACCTGCGTGCCGGCGATCCACCGCTCGGCGCGCTCGCTGACCGACCGCAACCGCACGCTGTGGGGCGGCTTCGTGCTGGAAAGCGCGTCGCGCCGCGTCTATTTCGGCGGCGACACGGCCTACGGCTCGATCTTCAAGGAGACCGGCCGCCGCCACGGGCCGTTCGACCTGGCGCTCATCGGCATCGGCTGCTACGCGCCGCGCGCCGCCATGCACATGAACCACGCCGATCCGGAGGAGGCGGTGCAGATCGCCCGCGACCTCGGGGCCGCCCATGTCATGGGCATGCATTGGGGCACGCTGCGCATGACCGAGGAGCCGCCCTTCGAGCCGCCGCGCCGCTTCCGCATCGCCGCCGCCGCCGCCGGCTACGCGCCGTACCAGGCCTGGCTGATGCCGGTGGGCGAGACGCGGGCGCTGCCCGAAGGCGTGATGAAGCGGCTGAGCGAGGCGGCGTAGCGTTCGGGGTGGCGGATCGCGCTGCGCTTATCCGCCCTACACGGATGCCGTAGGGCGGATAAGCGGAGCGCAATCCGCCGCCAGCCCGGCGCCTGATCCAGATCAGCCGTCAGCGGCCTCGATGTCGGCGAGGAGGCCGGCAAGCCATTCACGATCCAGGCGCCGCTGCCGCTCGATATGGCGGAAGAGATGTTCGCCGCCGATCGACAGCGCGGGGGCCATCTGGTCGTGGAGAGGGGCGAGCTTGGCGATGAGGCCGTCCAGGCGCGCGATCCTGCGGCGGATGGCGTCCGCCAGCCTGGCCCGATCGACGTAGTGCAGGAACAGCAGGGCACCGTAGAGCGTCTGCGAGACGGGCCCATCCTTCTCGAACTGGCGGTAGAAGCCCTCCAGGAATTCGGCGCGGCCCTGCCCCGTGATGCGGTAGATGGTCCGCACGCCGCCGCGCGCGACCCGCTCCTGTGCGACGGGCGTGATCGCGCCGTCCTTTTCGAGCTGGCGGACGGCGTAATAGAGCGTGCCGACATCGACATCGAGGTAGCACTCGACCATCGAGGCCTCGAGCCGCCGCTTGATCTCGTAGGGATGCAGATCGCCGCGATGGAGCGCGCCGAGCACGAGGAGTCTTGCGTTCATAGTTTAATTAGACTAATATGATTATAGTATTATGGAAAGAGCCCGAGGTGAGCCATGGTGCGCGTGATCCTGGGAGTCATCGGCGGACTGGTAGCCTGGACGCTGATCGTGACGGTGCTCGATATCGGCCTGCGCCACGCCATTCCGGGCTATGCGGCGGCCGAGCCGACCATGGACTTCACGCTCGCCATGATGATTGCACGGCTTGCCATGGCGGTCGTCACCTCGCTGCTCGCCGGCCTTGCGGTGCGGACGATCGCGCCGGCGAGCCGGTGGGCGCCCTGGATCGCAGGGCTCATCGCGGTGTCGCTGTTCCTGCCCGCGCATGTCCACTTCTGGCCGCTTTTCCCGATCTGGTATCATCTGTTCTTCCTCGGCACGCTCGCCCCGCTGATGGCGCTCGGTGCCCGGGCAAAATCGCGGATACGGCCTGATCTGCCGAGCGTGACTCCGGTACGGTCTCATGACAAGGCGGCCTTCCCGAGCGCCTGATCCAGATCCGCGATCAGGTCGTCCGCGCGTTCGATTCCGACCGAGAGGCGCAGCAGGTCGGGCGGGCAGAGGCTTTCCGCATCCTCCACCGAATGCCGGTGCTCGACGAGGCTTTCGACGCCGCCGAGCGAGGTGGCGCGCTTCCACACCTTGACCCGGGCGGCGGTTGCGATGGCCGCTGCCGCGCCGCCGGCGACGCGGATCGACAGCATGCCGCCGAACCCGCCCTGCATCTGCCGCGCCGCGACGTCATGGCCGGGGAACTCGGGCAGGCCGGGATAGAGGACCGTCACGCGGGGGTCGCCGGCGAAATGCGCGGCGATCCTTTCGGCGGTGCGGCAGGCGCGCTCGACCCGGACGAAGAGCGTCCGCATGCCGCGCTGCAGCAGCCAGGCCTCGAACGTGCCGAGGATGCTGCCGGCGGATGCGCGAAGGGCCGTGATCCGCTCCCAGAACGAATCCTCGCGCGCGGTCGCCAGCATGCCGCCGACGACGTCGCTGTGGCCGTTCAGGTATTTGGTCGCCGAATGCATGACGATGTCGGCGCCGAGCGCCAGCGGCCGGGTCAGCACCGGCGTCGGCACCGTGTTGTCGACGGCGAGGCGGGCACCGGAATTGTGCGCGATCTCGGCCGCGGCGGCGAGGTCGGTGACGGCCCAGGTCGGGTTGGCCGGGGTCTCGACCCAGACGAGCTTCGTCCGGCCGGGCCGCACGGCGGCGGCGAGCGCGTCGGTGCTGTCGGCGTCGACGAAATCGGCCTCGACCCGCCATTGCGCGCAGAAGCGCTTCAGCCAGCCGCGCAACGCCCAGTACATGACGCGCGGCGCCACCACGTGGTCGCCGGGCTCCAGCGTCATGAACACCGCCGTCGCCGCCGCCATGCCGGAAGCGAAGCTCAACGCGGCAGGCGCGCCTTCGAGCGCGGCCAGCAGCCGTTCGGGCGGGTCGTAGGTCGGGTTGTCGGCGCGGGCATAGATGCGGCCGCTGCGGAACTGGTTGTCCGGGTCGCGCTCGTAGGTCGTCGCCGGATGCAGCGCCGGCACGACCGCCCTGGTGACGGGATCGATCTCGCCGAGCATCTGCGCGGCGAGGGTTTCCGGGTGGAGGTGGGTGGTCATGCGCGCAAGCCTGCGACGGGCGGCGTAAGAGGGCAAGCGTCGCAGGCAACGAGGCCGTGGCGGCACCCCCACCCCAACCCTCCCCCGCAAGCGGGAGAGGGAGGAAACGAGCCCTCTCCCGCTTGCGAGGCTTTTGCAGAACGAAGAAATCTGCGATTCTTCCCGCGAGGATTGGGGAGGTTGGGATGGCGCATCGCGAGTTGGGGCAGTTGAGCCTTGCCGATCATCTTGTGGCGCGGGGGACGCGGTC
>DATGFU010000129.1:0-2146 GCA_035308865.1 Allostellaceae bacterium
CCACGATCACGTTCTCCTTCAGGCCTTCCAGGGTATCGACCTTGCCCTGGACGGAAGCTTCGGTGAGCACCCGGGTGGTCTCCTGGAAGGAGGCTGCCGAGATGAAGCTGCGGGTCTGCAGCGACGCCTTGGTGATCCCCAGCAGCACCGGCTGGGTGACCGCCCGACGGCCGCCGCGGGCCTCGGTCTTTTCGCTTTCCTCGTCGACTTCGATCTTGTCGAGGTGGTCGCCCTTGAGCAGGCCGGTGTCGCCCGGCTCGAGGATCTCGACCTTCTGCAGCATCTGGCGGACGATCGTCTCGATGTGCTTGTCGTTGATCGGCACGCCCTGCAGCCGGTAGACCTCCTGGATCTCGTTGACCAGGAAGTCGGCCAGCGCCTCGATGCCCAGGATCCGCAAGATGTCGTGCGGGTCCGGGTTGCCGTCGATCAGGTACTCGCCCTTGCGGATCGTATCGCCGTCGTGGACCGCGATGTGCTTGCCCTTCGGGATCAGGAACTCGACCGCTTCCGCGGGCTCGTCGCCCTCCGCCTCCGGGGTGATCTTGATCCGGCGCTTGTTCTTGTAGTCGCGCCCGAACTCGACCCTGCCGTCCATCTCCGCGATCACCGCGCAGTCCTTCGGCCGGCGGGCCTCGAACAGCTCGGCGACCCGGGGCAGACCGCCGGTGATGTCGCGGGTCTTGGCGCTTTCGGTCGGCAGACGCGCCAGCACGTCGCCAGGCTTGGCCTCGTCGCCGTCGCCGACGGAGAGGATCGCCCCCACCGGCAGCTGGTAACGCGCTTCGCCGCCGTTGGAGAGCCGCTTGTAGTTGCCGCTCTCGTCGAGCACCGCCATGGTCGGGCGAAGATCGCTGCCCTTGGTGGACGCGCGCCAATCGATCACGACACGGTTGACGATTCCGGTGGCCTCGTCAGCCTCTTCGCGAACGGAGAGACCCTCGGTCAGGTCCTCGAAGCGGACCTTGCCCGCCACCTCGGTGATGATCGGGGTGGTGTAGGGGTCCCATTCGGCGAGGCGCGACCCGCGCTTGACCTCCTGCCCGTCCTTGACCCGCAGACGCGCGCCGTAGGGCGGACGATAGGCTTCGCGATCCTTGCCCTCGACCTGGACGACCAGCTGCATGTTGCGGCTCATCGCGATCAGGTCGCCGGCCGGCGTTTCCACCGTGGCGCCGCCGACGAAGCGGACCACGCCGTCGTTGGCGCTTTCGTAGAACGACTGCTCGGCCACCTGCGCCGTGCCGCCGATGTGGAAGGTCCGCATCGTCAGCTGGGTGCCAGGTTCGCCGATCGACTGGGCGGCGATGACGCCGACCGCTTCGCCGATGTTCACCGGCGTGCCGCGGGCCAAGTCACGCCCGTAGCAGGCGCCGCAGACGCCGACTTTGGCTTCACAGGTGAGCACGGAGCGCACCTTGATCTGCTGCACGCCGGCCGCCTCGATCGCCTCGATCTGGTTCTCGTCGAGATAGGTGTCGGCGGGAACGACCAGTTCGTTGGTGCCCGGCTCCTTGACGTCCTCAGCCGTGAACCGGCCCAGCACACGCTGGCCAAGCGAGACCAGCACGTCGCCGCCTTCGACCACCGCGCGCAGAGTGATGCCCCGCGTGGTGCCGCAGTCTTCCTCGACGATGATGCAGTCCTGCGCGACGTCGACCAGGCGACGGGTCAGATAGCCGGAGTTGGCCGTCTTCAGCGCCGTGTCGGCCAGGCCCTTGCGGGCGCCGTGGGTGGAGTTGAAGTACTCCTGCACGGTCAGGCCTTCCTTGAAGTTCGAGATG
The DNA here is from genome assembly GCA_035308865.1 of Allostellaceae bacterium. GTDB lineage: Bacteria > Pseudomonadota > Alphaproteobacteria > ATCC43930 > CGMCC-115725 > DATGFU01. The sequence continues at coordinate 1,785 of DATGFU010000129.1, forward strand.
ATCGGCGTCTCGATGATCTCGCCGGACGGCTTGGCCATCAGGCCGCGCATCCCGCCGAGCTGCTTCATCTGCGCCTGCGAGCCGCGGGCGCCGGAGTTGGCCATCATCCAGATCGAGTTGATCTCGTTCTCGCGGCCGTTCTCGTCGAGCTTCTTGGTCGAGATCTCGGCCATCATCTCGTCGGCGACGCGGTCGGTGGCCTTATCCCAGGCGTCGACCACCTTGTTGTACTTCTCGCCCTTGGTGATCAGGCCGTCCGCATATTGCTGCTCGTATTCCTCGACCAGCGTGCGGGTGGTCTCGACGATCTCCTTCTTGCGCTCGGGGATGACGATGTCGTCCTTGCCGAACGAGATGCCGGC
>DATGFU010000130.1:0-3513 GCA_035308865.1 Allostellaceae bacterium
GTGGATCTGAGCCACGGCGGGCTGATCATAAACAAGGCCGGCGCCACCATAGTCGGCGAAACAGGAGTCGTGGTCTCAGCCGCGACCGGTACTGTCATCAACTACGGGACCATCGGAACGGTCTCAGGTTTTGGGGCCGGCGGCGTCGCCGTCGATTTCCAGTCGACCTCCGATGTGCTGGTCATCGATGCCGCCAGCAAGTTCCTGGGCGCGGTCATCGGCGACGACGGAACGCTGGTGCTCGGCAGCGGAGCCGGTACGGGTACGATCACGGGCCTCGGCAGCGGTACGCTGTTCGGCGCGCCGCCGCTGATCCTGAACGGGAATCCCGCCTTCGGCGACTACGTCGTTGCCGCCGGCGCCGATTGGGTCGTGACCGGAACGAACACCCTGCACCAGGGCCAGACGATCGACGTGCTCGCCGGCGGCACCATGGTTGATGCCGGCGCGATCGACATTGGTGCCGGCGCGACGCTCGTGGACGACGGCACAATGACGGGAGCCGGTTCGATCGCCTTCGTCGGCGCCGCCGCCGCCATCGACCTCGGCACGCCGTCCGCGCTTGGCATATCAATCAGCGGATTCTCCTTCGGCGATACGATCGACCTGACCGGCGTCGCTTTTCAAGCAGGCGACACTGTCACCTACAGCAGCGGCCATCTGAGGCTCTACGGCAGCGGCCACACGCTGCTCGGCTCGCTCGGATTTTCCGGCTACGCCGCGGGCGGCCGACTGGTGGTCGTCGCCGATGGGCATGGCGGATCGGCGATCGTCGAGGCGCGGGCGGGAACATATTCCGGCGTCTATTCGAATCTGTTCCTGAATCCGGTCGAGCCGGTCGTCACGATCACCGCGACTGGCACCGTGGATGCCACTTCCGGCGCGGCCGTCAGCGGCGGGACGATCACTCAGTACACGCTGGTAAACTACGGCAAGATCGAGGGTGGCTCGGGCGTCGTGCTGAACGATGGCGGCAGCGTCTCGAACGCCGCGGGTGCCTATGTCAGCGATGTCACTTTCTGGGACGCGCCCGGCACCGTCACCAATAAAGGCACGATCAATGGCATCGACCTGAGCGCCGGGGGCGTGATCACGAACAGTGCCAAAGCCCTGATCATGAATGTTTCCTTCGTGGGCTCCACGGGCGTCGATTTCGAGCTCGTGAATTCGGGGACGATAGAGGGATTCGCATTCGACGGCTCCATCTATGACGAGAGTACGACCGTCATAAACTCCGGGGTGATCGAAGTCGGCACAGTGAACGGGATCAGCCTGGGCGGCGGAACCATCACGAACCAGTCGAGCGGCTTGATCGAAGGCAGCGGCGGCGGGATCGACGCGGTTGGATCGGTGGACAATGCCGGGCTGATCGAGGTCACGGACACGGCCGTCGCACTGTCGCCCGGCGGGACCGTGACGAACTCGGGCACGATCGATTCAACCGGCACAGCCGGTTGGGGCATCTTCGTGGACGGCGGATCCGTCACCGTTCTTAAGGGAGGGCTGATCGAGGGTTTCATTGGGGTCGAGATCGGCGGCGGGGTCGGAACGCTCACGGATTACGGAACGATCAAAAGCACGATTGCCGGAGGCGATGCGGTCCTGTTCGGCTCGGCGACCGACGTCCTGATCCTTGAGGCCGGCGCCAAGATCACCGGCATGGCTGCCGGCTACGGCGGCGTGCTTGAACTGGGCGGCGGGGCGGGCGCCGGGACGATCAACGGCATCGGCACCGGGACTCTCGCCGGTTCGGCATCGGCGACTTTGAGCGCTTTTGCGACCTACCTGGTCGGCGCCGGTTCCAGCTGGACACTCACGGGATCCAACACGCTGACCGCTGCGGACACGCTTCAGGTCAACGGCGTGCTGACGAACAGCGGCACTTTCACCGCCGCCGGTTCCATGCGGGTCGGCAATGCGAGCGTCGCCGGCAAGTTCGTCAACGCCGCCGGGGTGACTTTCGATATCACGGCCGACACGGGAATCGCGAGCGGGGCCGCCGCGGGGTCCTCCTTTGTCGATTCGGGGCTCCTGGAGAAGACCGGCGGCACAGGTACCAGCACGATAGCCGTCGGCTTCACCGAAACCGGCACCGGTTCGGTGGCGGTCGCCTCAGGCACGCTCGCCTTCGACGGCGCCACCGACAGCTTCTCCGGCGCGATCTCCGGCGCCGGCACGCTGGCGATTGCGGGCGGCGGCGCGACGTTCAATACCGGCGCAGCGTTGACGGTGGCGCACTGGACCGTCTCCGGCGGCTCGGCGAAAATCGCCGAGGCCTTGAGCTATGCAGGGGCTCTGACAGAATCTGCCGGGGCCACGATCACCGTCGTCACCGGAAACACGCTGACCCTCACCGGCACGAACAGCCTGTCGGGCACGGTCAACGGCGGCGGCTCGCTGGTGACCGCCGGGGGTGGTACGACGACCATCGCCGCCACATTCGTCGTCAATGTCGCGAACTGGACGGTCGGCGGGACGGGCACCGCGGTGACGCTGGTCAGCGGCCTTTCCTATGGCGGCGTGCTCACCGCGAAGGCCGGGACGAGCATCACCATCGGCAGCGGCGGCGTTCTCTCGCTGACGGGGCATGACACGCTCGACGCCGCAATCGGCGGCGCCGGCGCGCTCAACTTCGCCGGCGGGTCGTCCAGCACGATCGGCGCGGGCGCCAGCCTGACGATGAGCGAGCTGACGTTCACCGGCACCGGCACCACCCTGACCTTCGCCGCGAGCCTCGGCTTTGCAGGCACGTTCTCGATGGCCGCCGGCACCATCGTCAGCATCGATGCGGGCGACGCGCTCACGCTGTCCGGCACCGGCACGCTCGCCGGCACGATTGCCGGCGCCGGCACGCTGGTGGTGGGCGGCGGCGGCGACGCGTTCAATGCGGGGGCCGCACTGACCGTGGCGAAGTGGCGCGTCACCGGCGGTACGGTGAACGTGAACGAGGCGCTGAGCTATGCCGGCACGCTGACCGAGGCTGCCGGCGCCAAGATCTCGATCTCCAATGGCGACGCGCTCACGCTCTCGGGCACCGACACCTTCGCCGGCGCCATCTCCGGTGCCGGCACCCTAGCGGTCAGTGGCGGGACGGCATACCTCAACGCCGGCGGCGCGCTGACGGTGGCGCATTGGTCGGCCTCCGGCGGCGCGGTCCACGTGCAGGAGAGTCTGAGCTATGCCGGCGCGCTGACGGAAACGGCCGGCGCCACGATCTCCGAGGGCACGGGCTTCACGCTGACGCTGTCCGGCACCGACACCTTGGCCGGCACGCTCGCCGGCGCCGGCACGCTGACGATCGCCGGCGGTGCCACGACGCTGAATGCGGGCGCGGTGGTCTCGATCGGCGCCTGGACGGTCACGGGCGGCGGCACGAGCGTGTCGGTGAACGAGTATCTAAGCTACGGCCACAGCTTCTCGCTCACCGGCGGGACCGTGACCGTGGCCGCCGGGGACACGCTGAAGCTAGCCGGCGGCAACACGTTCTCGGGCGGCACCCTGAATGGCGGCGGC
>DATGFU010000131.1:0-8609 GCA_035308865.1 Allostellaceae bacterium
GTCGCCGAAACCGGACAGGTAGTTGGCCCCGCACATCGCCTGGCCGATGCCATCGAAGCCGAGGCGGTTGGCGTAGGGCCCTTCCTCGCCGAAGGCCGAGATCGCGGTCAGGATGATGTCCGGCCGGATGGAGCGCAGATGCGCGTAGCCGAGCCCCATCTCCTCGCGCGTCGCGGCCGGCAGGTTGACCACGACGACATTGGCGGTGGCCACCAGCCGCCGCAGGATCTCGCGCCCTTCCGGCTTCATCGGATTGAGCGTGAAGCCACGCTTGTTGCGGTTCATCTGCAGGAAGCAGGCGCCGTCGCCCTTGTCCGTGACCGGATACTGGAACCGGTCGTCGCCGCCGCTGACCCGCTCGACCCGGATGACGTCGGCGCCGAGATCGCCCAGCAGCGCCGCGCACCAGGGCCCCGCGATGTACCGTCCGAAATCGAGGACCCGCACGCCCTCGAGCACTGCGCCTGACACCCTGGTCTCCCTTTATCGCCTAGCTCGCCCAGTCCACCAGCGTCATGGCCGGGCTTGTCCCGGCCATCCACGTCGGGCCGAGGCGCTGCTGCCCGACGTGGATGCCCGGCACGAGGCCGGGCATGACGGGTCGAGAATGATCCTCACTCCGCCGCGACCGCCACCGGCGGTGCGAAGTAGTCCGCGAGCAGCAGTGCCTCATTGGCCTTGGCCGCCGCGATGCTCCGCTCCTTGATGTAGCCGTAGCCGCGGATGTCGTCGGGAATGGCGGCGATCGCGATCGCCTTCGGCAGCGAGTCCGGGGGCAGCGCGCCAAGCAGTCGGCGAACCGTCGCCATGTACTCGACGATCAGCGCCCGCTCGGTCTTCCGCTCCTTGGTGTAACCGAAGAGATCGAAGGCGGTGCCGCGCAGCCCCTTCAATCCGCGCAGGAAGCGGAACACGGGCAGGATCCAGGGGCCGAACTCCATCTTCTTCGGCAGGCCCGTCGTCTTGTCGATCGGCGCCAGCAGCGGCGGCGACAGGTGGAACTTGAGCGTGTAGTCGCCGGCGAACTGCGCCTTGATGCGCGCGTCCTCCACCGCCTCGGTATGGAGCCGCGCCACCTCGTACTCGTCCTTGTAGGCCATGAGCTTGGCGAGGTTGCGGGCGACCGCCTCGGTCAGCGCCGTTCCGCCGCCGGCCTTGCTCTCGGCGGCGCGCACCTCCGCGACGAAGGCGCGGTACCGCTCGGCATAGGCGGCGTCCTGATAGGCGGTGAGCAGCTCGGCGCGCCGGGCGATCACCTCGTCCAGCGTCCGCGAGATTTTCTCCTCGAGCGGCGCCGCGCCGCCGGCGGCCGCCGCGATCCGCTCGACCAGCGCCGGATCGTGCGCCGCCACCCGGCCCCAGCGGAACGTGTGCAGGTTCTGCTCGATCGCCACGCCGTTCAGGCGGATCGCCTGCTCGATCGACGCCACCGACAGCGGCAGCCAGCCCTGCTGCACCGCGAAGCCGACCATGAACAGATTGGTCGCGATCGAATCGCCGAGGAGCCGCGTCGACAGCGTCGTCGCGTCGACGAATTGTGTGCGATCCGCGCCGACCACGCCGGTAACCGTGGCGAGGAGCTTCTCGGCGCCGAAATCGATCTTGCTGTTGGCCTGGAACTGCGCCGTCGGGACCAGGTGGCTGTTGACCGCGGCGCGGGTGACGCCCGTGCGCACCGTCTGCATCGCGTCCCGCCCCGTCGTCACGACGAGGTCGCAGCCGATGATGAGATTGGCCATGCCGGGGCCGAGCCGCGGCGAGAAGATCGCCTCCGGCCGGTCGGCCATCCGCAGATGGCTCAGCACGGCGCCGCCCTTCTGCGCCATGCCGGTCATGTCCATGATGGTGCAGCCCTTGCCTTCGACATGGGCGGCCATGCCGAGGATGGCACCCACCGTCAGCACGCCGGTGCCGCCGATGCCGGTCACGAGCACGTCGAATTCGCCGTCGACGAAGGAGCTGACCGCCGGCTCCGGCAGGGCGGCGACCGCAGCATCGAAGGCCTCGCTGCCGCCGGATGACGCTTCCGCCTTGCGCATGCTGCCGCCCTCGATCGTCACGAAGGACGGGCAGAACCCTTTGAGGCAGCTGAAATCCTTGTTGCAGCTCGACTGGTCGATCTGGCGCTTGCGGCCGAACTCGGTGTCGACCGGCTGCACGCTGACGCAGTTCGACTGCACCGAGCAGTCGCCGCAGCCTTCGCAGACATCGGGATTGATGAAGACGCGCCGGTTCGGGTCGGGGAACTTGCCGCGCTTGCGGCGGCGGCGCTTCTCTGCCGCACAGGTCTGGTCGTAGATGATCGCCGAGACGCCCTTGATCTCGCGCATCTGCTTCTGCACCGCGTCGAGCTCGTCGCGGTGATGGATGACCGTTCCGGTCGGCCAGTTCAGGCTGAGCGGATACTTCTCGGGCTCGTCGGTGACGACGGCGATCGGCTTGACACCCTCCCAATAGAGCTGCTGGGCCAGCATCAGCACGGTCAGCTCGCCTTCCAGCGGCTGGCCGCCGGTCATCGCGATCGCGTCGTTGTAGAGCAGCTTGTAGGTGACGTTGCGCTTGGCCGCGACCGAGGCGCGCACGGCCAGCAGGCCGGAATGGAAATAGGTGCCGTCGCCCAGGTTCTGGAACGTGTGCTCGACGCTCGTGAATGGGGAAAGCCCGAGCCAGATGGCGCCCTCGGCACCCATCTGCGCCGTCCAGGCATGCGGCCGGTCGGGCATGAAATAGGCGGCGAGCGCGTGGCAGCCGACGCCCTGGAAGGCGACGCTGCCTTCCGGCACGCGAGTCGAGGTGTTGTGCGGGCAGCCCGAGCAGAAATAGGCGGTACGGATGACGTTGGTGCCGGTCGCCGCCGAGACGCCCTTCTCGTAGCCCGCCTTGATCCGCGCCATCCGCTCCTCGAGCGCGGCGTCGGCGAGGCCGAGCGCCTGCAGCCGCGCCATGATCGCCTCGCGCAGGATCGCCGCGTTGACCTCGCCGGCGGCGGGGACGAGCGTCTGGCCCTTCTCGTCGGTCTTGCCGGTGATGGCCGGCCGCTCGCCCGCCGGCAGCGGGTAGAGGAGGCGCGCCACCTGATCCTCGATGACGCCGCGCTTCTCCTCGATGACCAGGATCTCGCGGTGCCCACGGGCAAATTCGGTGAGGTTCTGCGGCTCGACCGGCCAGGTGAGCCCCAGCTTGTAGAGCCGGATGCCGAGGGAAGCGGCCCGCGCCTCGTCGATATCGAGGTCGCGCAGCGCCTGGCGCACGTCGAGATAGGCCTTGCCCGCCGTGACGATGCCGAGCGTGCGGCGCTCGCCGTCGAGGATCACCTTGTCGAGCTTGTTCGCCCGCGCGAAGGCCTGCACCGCCGGCAGGCGGAAATTGACGAGCCGGTTCTCCTGCGGCAGCGGGAAATCGTTGCGGCGGAGATTGAGCCCGCCCAGCGGCATCACGAAATCGGTCGGCTCGACAATCTCGACGCGGTGCGGATCGGCATAGACCGAGGCGGTCACCTCCAGCGTGTCGTTGGTCGCCTTGAGCGCCACCCAGCAGCCGGAATAGCGCGACAGCGCGAAGCCGAGGACGCCGTAATCCAGGATCTCCTGCGTGTTCGCCGGATAGAGCACCGGGATCATCGCCGAGATCAGCGCCTGCTCCGACTGGTGCGCGGTGGCCGAGGATTTGCCGCCGTGATCGTCGCCGATCACCACCAGCACGCCGCCGGTCTTCGACGAGCCCTCGAAATTCGCCATCTTGAGCGCCTCGATGGCGCGGTCGAGGCCGAGGCCCTTGCCGTACCAGATGCCGAAGACGCCCTCGTATTTCGGCCCCTGGAACCAGTCGACCTCCTGCGAGCCGCGGATCGAGGCGGCCGCCAGCTCCTCGTTCACGCCGGGCAGGAACTCGATGTGGTGCTGCTTCAGGAGCTTGCCCGCCGCCCACAGCGCCGCGTCGTAGGTGCCGATCGGCGAGCCGCGATAGCCCGTGATGAAGCCCGCCGTGTTCAGCCCGGCGGCCTGGTCGCGCCGCCGCTGCACCATCGGCAGGCGGACGAGCGCCTGCATCGAGGTCAGGTAGATGCGTCCATCGTCCTGCGTGTACTTGTCGTCGAGCTGGACTGCGGTCTTGGTCATCGCGATCCTCGATTACGCCTTCAGGCCGCCGGGATCGACAGGCCGAGGAAGCGGGCGGCATTGCGCCACAGTATCTTTTCCGCCGTGCCCTCGACGCCGCCGCAGGAAGCGGTGACGAAGCGGGCGAGGCCGGTCTGGCTGATCGGCGTCGGACCGTCGGAGCCGCACATCAGCGTGTCGGCGCCGAAGGCCTCGACGAGATAGGCGAGATAGGCGGTGCTGAAGGTCACCGTGTCGAAGAAGAACCGGCGGACATAGTCCCGCGGCGACACCGGCGAGGTCTTCTGCAGCGCCGGGAAGGCGTGCCAGACATGGTCGAACCGGTCGAGCACCGCACCGAACGAGCCGCCGCCATGGACGAACCCGAGCTTCAGCCCGGGGTGCCGGCCCAGCACGTCGGTGGCGATGAAGGACGCGACGGCGGCGGCGCAATCCTGCGGCACGCCGACGATCGGCGCCATGAGCGGCGAGCCCAGCAGACGCTCCGTGCCGGCCGGGCGGTAGCCGTGGACCAGCAGCGGCATGTCGAGCCTGGCGAGCTCGGCGAAGAGCGGATCGAAGGATGGATCGGCGATCGACTTGCCGTTGACATTGGACGCCACCAGGAAGCCCTTGAGCCCGAGGCGCCGCGCCGTCGCCAGCGTCTCGAGCGAGCGGCCCATGTCCTGCAGCGGCAGCATGCCGAGCCCGGCCAGCCGGCCCGGCGCGGAGGCGACGGCGTCGGCGATGGTCCGGTTCGTATGATCGGCGAGCGCCGCGGTCGTCGCCGGGTCGAGCCAGTAGCCCAGCAGCTCCGGCAAGGGCGACAGCACCTGCATCGAGATGCCCTCGCGGTCCATGTAGGCGATCCGTCCGGCGATGTCCCAGTAGGCCGGCTCGAAGACCCGGAACTCCGCCCCGTCGATCATCATCCGCGCATTGCCGTCGGGCAGCGGCACCATGACGGGCCAGCCCTTCTCGGGAACGCCCGGCGGCGGCGCCGGGAAGCTCTGCGGCACCAGATGGGCGTGGACATCGATGACGGTCATGGAGATGCCCCCTCCCCCCAACCCCCTCCCGCGAGGGGAGGGGGAACGTATCGGCGAAATCCTCCCCCTCCCCTCGCGGGAGGGGGCTGGGGGGAGGGGGGCAGTGCGAAGAGATTCTCGGGATGCACCATTCGCCTCACAGCATCGAGCTGCCGCCGTTGACGCTGATCACCTGGCCGGTGACGAAGCTCGCCTCCGGCATGGCCAGATAGGCGACCATCGACGCCACCTCGTGCATCTCGGCGAAGCGGTGCATCGGGATGCGCAGCGCCTGCTCGTTGATGTTGCCGATCATGTGCTTCGCGTAGACCGGGCTGTCCGGGTTCAGCATCTCGCGGATTTCCGGCGTCAGCACGCCGCACGGCGCCACGCAGTTCACCGTGATGCCGTTGAGCGCGAACTCGCGGGCAAGCCCGGTCGTCATCGCATGGACGCCGCCCTTGGCCGCGTTGTACCCGGCGTGGGATTCGAGCCCGTTGCGCACGCTCTCGGCGCCGATATTGATGATCCGCCCGTAGCCGGCCTTCACCATGTGGGGGAGCGCCGCCCGGCAGCACCAGATGCAGGTCCAGAGATTGCGGTCGATCGTGGCCTTGAGCGTCTCGGGCGTGTGCTGGAGGAACGGCCGGATCACGCCACCGCCGGCATTGTTCACCAGGATGTCGATCCGGTCCCAGCGGGACAGCGCGCCGTCGATCAGCCGGGCTGCCCCGGACTCGCCGCTGAGATCGGCCACGATATGGTCGGCGCGGGGCGCGCCGGCCTCGCGCGCGACGGCCACCGTCTGGGCAAGGCCTTCCTCGTTGATGTCCGAGGCGAGGATGCTGGCCCCTTGCGCGGCGAGATGGCGCACCAATTCCACGCCCAGCCCGCGCGCCGCTCCGGTGACGATCGCAACCTGGCCCGCGAGCTTGCTGCCGTCCTTGGTCATGCCTCCATCCCGCGGTTTTTTGCTCGATCGGCCGAGACAGGCCGAATGCTGTAAGCTAGCATACAGATTGCATCCGTCCTAGCAACGAATCGCACGACAGATGGGAGGAAACCGATGGGCGCAACACCGCAGAACGATCCCGCGACCCGGGAGCTCACGGAGCTGATGGACGAGTATTGCCGGGTCCTCAGCATGGGCGAGGCGCCCTTCCACCGCGAGGAAGCCGAGCACCTATACAAGCGAGACGACGATTTCACCGCCTTCGACCTGGCGCCGCCCAACACCGGCTATCACGGCTGGGCCGCTTATGCCGAGGCCTGGTACAAAATCATGAACAAGTACGCGCATTTCGAGATGACGCTCTACGACGATTTGCGCGTCTTCCACCGCGGCGACGTCGCCTGGACCAGCGCGTCCTTCAACGTGAAGGGCCGCAGCGTCGCCGGCGACAGCTTCGACAAAGACGGCCGCGTCAGCCTCGTCTGGGTGCGCGAGGACGGGCGCTGGCTGATCACCCACGAGCACGTCTCGAGCCCGCGGGTCACGGCGACGGACAAGTAGGGGAGGGGAGGCGGAATGCGCTGCGCATTCCGCCAAGCTACCGCCTGCAACGGCCCGTCAGCCGATGCGCTGCTGTGCCGCGCGGGCCAGCGCCTTCTTTAGCCTCGTGGCGATGTCCATCGCCGGGTGGAGGATATTCAGCACCTCCACCCGATTCGCCGGCTGCAGATAACGATAGACGATGAGATGGCTGCCGACGGAATAGACCAGGTACGGCGGCGGCACGTCGGCGCGCCGCCTGCCGAGGCCCGGATCCCTGGCGAGCGCCTCTAACGCGCGGAATAGTTCGCGAAGGTACTTTTCCGCCTGATCGTCACTCCATTTGCGGGCCGTGTAGTCCTCGATCTCAGCAAGATCGATCCCAGCTTCGCGCGAAAGAACGTACATCCCGGCCACTCAGGCCGCGCTGCTCCGCCGCGCACGCCCCTCGGCGATCAGGCTCTCGACTGTCACGCTCGCAACGTCGCCCTCATCGAGCTGCCGCGCGCTCACCGCAAGGTACTCCCAGAGAAGGTCACGCTCCTGCTCTGCCTTGCGCCGCTGATCCTCGCGGATGAGATGTCGGATGTACTCGCTGGCGCTGAAATTGCCTTCGGCCGCCTGCGCATCGACATAGTCACGCATGGCGTCCGGCATCGAAACATTGATCGTGCTCATGGGCCGACCTCCTGCTGGTCAGCGTACAGGGTCGGCCAAATTCTGGCAAATTTTGGCGTCAGCGCCCCCGCCACACCGGCTTCCGCTTCTCCCTGAAGGCCGCGATGCCTTCCTTTGCGTCCTCCGTCTGAAGCACGGCCACGGCGGTGGCGCGGCGCCTCGCGGCGAGGCGCTGGGTGAAGGCCTCGTTCTCGATCGTTTCGCGTGACAGGCGCTTGGTGGTGCCGACCGCCAGCGGCGCGTTGGCGAGGATGTCGGCGGCCCAACGCCGCGCCGCGGCCATGACCTGATCGGCCGGCACGACCTCGTTGACGAGGCCCCAGCGTTCCGCGTCCTCCACCGAGAGGCTGCGGCCGGCCAGCATCATCGCGTTGGCGACGTTGCGCGGCAGGCGCAGCGGCAGGCGTTGCGCGCCGCCGCCGAGCGCCACCACGCCCCAGCGCGATTCGCTGAGCGCCAGCTTGGCCCCGGCGGCCGCGACGATGATGTCGGCGCAGAGCGCGATCTCCAGCCCGCCACCATGGGCCGAGCCGTTCAAGGCCGCGATCAGAGGCTTGTCGAGGTTCTGCCGCTCGGAGATCCCGGCCCAGCCGGTCAGCGGCATCTCCTCCTCGGGTTTCGCCAGCAGATCATGCCCGGCGCAGAAATGCCGGCCTTCGCCGGTGATGATGCCGACCCAGAGCTCGGGATCGGTGGCCAGCGTGTCGAGCGCCTCGGACAGCTCGAAGCAGGCCGGCGCGTGCAGCGCGTTCAGCACCTCGGGCCGGTTCAGCGTGATGACGAGAAGATGGCCCTCGCGCTCCGTGCGGACGAACTCGCCCATTTCTTCCTCCCTCCCGGTCAAACGTCTCCGTCATTGCGAGCGGAGCGAAGCAATCCAGGCCACGGTCTCGAACCCTGGATTGCTTCGCTCCGCTCGCAATGACGGCTGTCGTCCGTATCTATCTGTTCTCGAACAGCCGCTGCCCGATGATCTGCTTCATGATCTCGGCCGCGCCGCCGGCGATGCGGACGATGCGCGCGTCGATATAGGCGCGTGCGATCGGGTACTCGAGCATGTAGCCGTAGCCGCCGAAGAACTGCAGGCACTCGTCCACCGCCTTGCAGTGGAGGTCGGTGGCGTAGAGCTTGGCCATCGCGGCGTCGACCGCATCGAGCTTGTCCTCGAGGAAGAGCGCGATGCAGCGGTCGACCAGCGCCCGCCCGGCCGTCGCCTGGGTGGCGATCTCGGCCAGCTTGAAGCGCGTGTTCTGGAAATCGCCGATGGTCTGGCCGAAAGCCTTGCGCTCCTTGGTATATTCCACCGTCCAGGAG